>JAYSWK010000455.1:0-24096 GCA_043718085.1 Rhodobacterales bacterium | reverse complement strand
CGGCGCCTTGCAGCGACAGGCGGCCATGGGTGGTCTTGAGGCCGACAAGGTCGTTCCAGGCGGCGGGAACGCGGACGGAGCCGCCGGTGTCGGACCCGACGGCCGCCGGGGCAAGTCCATGGGCCACAGAGGCCGCGGCACCGGACGACGAGCCGCCCGACACGGCGTTTTCGTCATTGATGCAGGGCGGTGTGGCGGTGACCGGGTTCAGACCCAGGCCCGAGAATGCCAGTTCCGACATATGGGTCTTGCCCAGGCAGACGGCGCCTTGCAGGGTTGCGGTTTGCAGGATCAGCGCATCGCAGTCGGGGATGCGGTTTTTCAGGAGGGCTGAGCCGGCCTCGGTCGCGGTGCCGGCCGTGTCGAACAGGTCTTTCCAGCTGATGGGAACGCCGTCGAGCATGTGGCGCCTGAGCCCGGCCTTGGCGCGGCCCGCCGCCCCCATCGCCTCGGCCCGGGCGCGGGTTTCGGTGCTGCGGGCATAGATGCGGGGTGCGACGGGGTGGTGGGCAATGGCGGTCAGGAAATATTCGGCCAGTTCGACCGGGTTGATGCGGCCCTTTTCGATCGCGCGGCCCAGATCGGTCGCTGTCATGTTGCCCCAGGTTTTCATCGGCGCCTCCGGTTTTGGGGGAAGGTAGCGACAACGGGGGACATGGACAATCCTGCCGAGGGGGCGATATTTGGGTCATGGAACCGGATGTCATCATTGTGGGCGGGGGGCTGAACGGCCCGGCTTTGGCGCTGGCGCTGGCGCAGGGCGGTCTGCGTGTGACGGTGGTGGACAGCCGCCCTGCGCCGCAGCGGGCCGAGATCGGGTTTGACGGGCGGGCCTATGCGCTGGCGATTGCCTCGAAACGTCTGCTGGAGGCGGTGGGGGTTTGGCCGGGGCTGCGCGACAAGGTGCAGCCGATCCTGAAGATCGTGGCTTCGGACGGGCATGCGGGGCAGGGGGCGGGGCCGTTCTTTCTGACCTTCGATCATGCCGAGATCGACGAGGGGCCGATGGGCTTCATGGTCGAGGACCGGTTTTTGTATGCAGGCTTTCGGGCGGCGATCAAGGATCAGCCGGGGATCACGCTGTTGTCGGGGCAAAGCGTTGTGGCGCAAGAGGTTACGGGGTTTGGCGCGAGGGTGACGCTGGCCTCGGGGGCGGTGCTGCGGGGCTTGGTGCTGGTCGGGTGTGATGGGCGCGGGTCGGGGGTTGCCGCGCGGGCGGGTGTGCGGTGGCAGGGCTGGGGCTATGGGCAGACGGCGCTGGTGACGGCGGTGCGCCATGCGCGGGATCACGAGGGCACGGCGCAGCAGTTCTTCATGCCCTCGGGGCCTTTGGCCATCTTGCCGCTGCCGGGGGGGCATCTGTCGTCGATCGTGTGGAGCGAGACGGAGGCCCGGGCCGCGGCGGTGCAGGCGCTGGGGGATGGGGACTATCTGGAGGCACTGCGGCCCCGGTTCGGGGATTTCCTTGGGGACATTGCTTTGGCGGGGGCGCGGTTCACCTATCCGTTGAGCCTGTCGCTGGCCGAGACGTTCGTGGCACCGCGGGTGGCGCTGGTGGGCGATGCGGCCCATGGGGTGCATCCTTTGGCCGGGCAGGGGCTGAACCTGGGATTGCGGGATGTGGGCGCGCTGGCCGAGGTGCTGATCGAGGCCAAGCGGCGGGGTGAGGATATCGGGGCGGCGGATGTGCTGGAGCGGTTTCAGGCGTGGCGGCGGTTTGACGCGACGGCGTTGGCGCTGGGGATGGATGGGGTTAATGCACTGTTTTCCAATGACAATCCTCTGTTGCGCGGGGTGCGGGATCTGGGGCTGGGGATTGTGAACGCCGTGCCTGCGCTGCGGCGGGGGTTCATCCGGCAGGCGGCGGGGCTGACGGGGGATGTGCCGAAGTTGCTGCGGGGGTTGGCGATTTGAGGTAGAGGCAGCGTGAACCACGCCCTACGGGTATTGTTGGTGTGGAAAGAATATTCATCGGCCCAGGCGTTCTGCAAAAGCAAGGTGCGCCGAGGCGCACCCTAAAGCGGTTCAAGTTCATGTTGAATCAGAATTCAAACCAAAAGTGTTTGAATTCTGATGTTTGATGTTTCAACAAGGACTTGAACCGCTATTAGATGATGTTTGGGGTGGGGTTTTACCCCACCGCCCGTTCAGCCGACCACGTTGAATTCGGGGCCGTAGGGATATTTGGTGATATCCTCGTTGCCGTCTTCGGTGATGAACAGGATGTCATGTTCGCGGTAGCCGCCGGCACCGGGTTGGCCATCGGGGATGGTCAGCATGGGCTCCATCGAGATGACCATGCCGGGTTCGAGGACGGTGTCGATGTCTTCGCGCAGTTCAAGGCCCGCCTCGCGGCCGTAGTAGTGGGACAGCACGCCGAACGAGTGGCCATAGCCGAAGGTGCGGTATTGCAGGGTCTGATGTTCCTCGAAGAAGGTGTTCAGCTTTTGCGTCACCTCGGAGCATTTGGCACCCGGGACCAGAAGGCTCATGCCGTATTCATGGGCCGCGACGTTGATCTCCCATATCCGGCGGGAGGCGGCGTCGAGTTCCTTGACGAACAAGGTACGTTCAAGGGCGGTATAGTAGCCCGAGATCATCGGGAAGGTGTTCAGTGACAGGATATCGCCGCGTTGCAGCTTGCGGGCGGTCACCGGGTTGTGGGCCCCGTCGGTGTTGATGCCGGACTGGAACCAGACCCAGGTGTCGCGGTATTCGGCATCCGGGAAACGCTTGGCTATTTCCAGTTCCATCGCGTCGCGGCCTGCCATGGCGATGTCGATTTCGCGGGCGCCCTCCTTGATGGCCTCGCGGATGGCGAAGCCGCCGACATCGGCGACGCCTGCGCCATGGCGGATCAGGTCACGTTCGGCAGGCGATTTGATCAGGCGCTGCTGCATCGTGCCTGCGGAAATATCAACGCCGCGCTTGGGCTTGAGGAAGGCGTTCAGCTTTTCGGACTGGATGAGGGTCAGATGGTCAGCCTCGCAGCAGATGACACGGCCCTCGCCCACGACCGAATGGATGGCGCGCCAGTAATTGTCGCGCTGCCAGTCGGTATAGGTGATGTTGTCGCCATGGCAGCGCCGCCAGGGTTGGCCCGCGTCGATGCCCGCGCTGATTGTCACGGACTGTGTGGGCGTCACGACAAGGCCGTAAGGGCGACCGAAAGAGCAATAAAGAAAGCCCGAGTAATAGGCGATGTTGTGCATCGAGGTGAAAATGCAGGCATCGACGCCCTGAACTTCCATCAGCTCGCGCAGACCGGCAAGGCGGGCGTCATATTCGGATGCGGCAAAGGGCAAAACGCGGTCGCCCTGGTGAAAGCGGTATTGTTGCGGACGTTCGGTGGGCATGATCAGACCTCATTACAGGGGTCCGATGGGACCCCGAAAGGTCCCGGCGTACAGGACAGAATGAGCGGCGGGGCTATCCCGTGTGGCGACGCCATCGCCACGGCTTAAGCTGCATCATGCCCGATCCTTGGCGGAAAGAAAGACTGAATTCGACGTTTCAGGTGATGATCTGCCAGAACAGGCCGACCTGAGCGCGCAGAGACAGGGAAAAGACCACGGTCCGAGCCCAAAGGCGGACGACGGCACGGGCACATCGGAGCCTGCCGCAGGCCATGCAAAGCGTCGCGGTCCTGCCATTGGCCTGAACCGACGCCCGAAGGATCAGCCCCATGGCCGCAAAGGGGGCTAGGCATTCGACCGCGGTCAATTGGAGCGGAGCGGGCCATGGGTCATTGCCGCGGATCAGGATCGGTGGGGATTACCAGCCGATCTTGTCTTGTGTCCGAAGGTCGAAATCGCTGGCGTCGTGGCGTTCGTGAAGCTGTTCGTTCAGGGGGCCGAAGTTGCGGTTGACGATGCGGCCGCGCTGCACGGCGGGGCGGGCCAGGATCTTTTCGGCCCAGGCTTTGACATGGGTATAGCTGGCCGTATCCAGAAACGCGGCCGAATTGGCATAGGAGGTGCCAAGGGTCAGGCTGCCATACCAGGGCCAGATGGCCATGTCGGCGATGGAATAGTCGTCCCCGGCGATATAGGGGCGGGTGGCCAGCTGGCGGTCCAGCACGTCCATCTGACGCTTGACCTCCATCGCAAAGCGGTTGATCGGGTATTCCCATTTCTCGGGCGCATAGGCGAAGAAATGGCCAAAGCCGCCGCCCAGATAGGGGGCCGAGCCCATTTGCCACATCAGCCAGTTGATGGTTTCCGTGCGCGCAGGTCCCGAGGCGGGCAGGAAGGCGCCGAACTTCTCGGCCAGGTGCATCAGGATCGCGGCGCTTTCAAAGACGCGCACCGGCGCGGGGCCAGAGTGGTCCATCAGGGCGGGGATCTTGGAATTGGGGTTCACGGCGACAAAGCCCGAGCCGAACTGGTCGCCCTTGCCGATATTGATCAGCCAGGCGTCATATTCGGCGCCCTTGTGGCCAGCGGCCAGCAACTCTTCGAACAGGATCGTGACTTTCTGGCCGTTCGGCGTGGCCAGCGAGTAAAGCTGGAACGGATGGCGGCCTATCGGCAGCACCTTGTCATGGGTCGGGCCAGCCACGGGGCGGTTGATGTTTGCGAACTGGCCGCCGTTTTCCTTGTCCCATGTCCAGACCCTGGGCGGGGTATAGGGAGTGGGATTGGTCATTGGCACCTCCTGCTACGCGAAACACCGCTTGGTAGCAGGAGACGCGGGGGACCGAAAGGGCCACCCGGCCACATCACGATCGGCCCGGCTGCACAGATGCGGGCCCGGCATGTCAGAGCAGGATGTCGTCGGCCGTTTGGTCCGTGTCATCGCCCGCGGATACTGACTGGGCTTTCGTCCGTGCCGGGCAAGCCCGCTGGTCTGACAATTTCGTCCGCAGCGGCGCACTTGCATTCCGCGATTGCGCCCCCATTTGGGCAGCAAGCGACATAGGAGGAACGTGATGCGCTGCCCGGTGGATAACGAGACTTTGGTCATGGCTGACCGCAACGGCGTCGAAATCGATTATTGCCCGAAATGCCGGGGGGTTTGGCTGGACCGGGGTGAATTGGACAAGGTGATCGAGCGGGCTGGTGCGGCCCCAGCCGCGGCCCAGCCCATGGCGGTGCCCGTGCCGCCGCAATCCATCCCGCATCCCGATCCGCAGGCCGCCCATCCGCAAGCCCAACGCCCCGAACCGCGCTACCGTGATGATGACGATGACGACGACCGGCGGCGCAAACCTTACCGCAAACGCGAAAGTTTTTTGACCGAACTGTTCGATTTTTAAAGCGGTTCAGGTTTGAATGGAGCCCCGAACTGCTTAGCCTTGCAATGCGGACCAGAGCTGGTCGCGGCCGGGAAAGGCCACTTGGCGCAGGGAAAATTCGGCCACAAGGGTGCGAAAGGCCTGCCCAAGGGTTGCGTCAAATGCGGGGTCGCGCGCCCAGTAGAATGCAGCCGCATCAAACCCCTGGATGTCTGTTGGGTAGATGTAGCAACAGCCAAGGCACCGGCTTTCGTCGGCATTCATCACGGAATAGGCAAAGGACCGTCCCAGGGTAAACTCGCGCTGATGCCAGCCCAGGTCGATCAGGTTGTCTTCCAGCGTCAGACCCTGAGGCCAGGTGCTGCCAGGGTTTAGGGCACCTTTCAGATGGCTTGCGGCAGACATGACGGCGTCAAAATCCTTGACGACATCGTGGATGGTCAGCATCCGCAGATGGAACTCTTGGCCCAGGTGGCACGCGGGGGGTGTGACGTCCTGTGGGATCAGGCGGCGACCTTGCATGGGTCAGACCGATCTTGTCACGCCGCCATCAACGCGCAGGTTTTGCCCGGTGATATAGCCAGAGGCGTCGGAGGCGAGGAAGGACACGGTTCCCGCGATTTCGCTGACATCACCATAGCGGCCCATCGGAATGCGGGCCCTGAATTCGGGCTTTTCCGGCAGGGAATTGATGAAGCCGGGCAGGATGTTGTTCATCCTGATGCCCTGGGGCGCATATTTGTCGGCAAAAAGCTTGGTGAACGCGGCCAGGCCCGCCCGGGCGACGCCTGAGGTTGGGAAGATCGGGTCGGGCTCGAATGTGGCGAAGGTGGTGATGTTGATGATCGAGCCGCCCGTGCCTTGCGCCTCCATGATGGGTGTCACAAGGCGGGTGGGTCGAACGGCGGACAGGAAATAGATGTCGATGCCCTGGTGCCAGGCCTCGTCGGTGATGTCCAGAAGGGGGGCGCGGGGGCCGTGGCCTGCGGAATTGACCAGAACGTCGATGCGGCCAAAGCGGGCCATCGTGGCATCGACAAAGCGTTTCACATCGTCGTTCGACTGGTTCGACCCGGTGAACCCCAGGCCGCCAAGTTCGGCCCCCAAAGCCTCGCCCTTGCCGGACGAGGACAGGATCGCGACCTGAAAGCCGTCGGCAGCGAGGCGGCGGGCGGCGGCGGCACCCATGCCCGAGCCTCCGGCAGTGACGGCGGCAACTTTTTGCATTTTGGTCCCCTTGGTGGTTCATGGTGTTGTGGCATCTTTCGAGGGTGCGCTCAAGCCGGGGGCATTCTGCCACATGAATAGCCAAGCCGGGGGCATTCTGCCCCCGGGCCCCCTGAGAGTATTTGGAAAAGGTCAAATCATGCGGATGGGTGCGCGAAACACGATTGCCGATGTGGCGGGGCTGATGGTGGGCAATGCCGAGGATGCGGTGTTGCGGTCGGGGTGCACGGTGCTGGTCGGGGCGCGGCCCTTTGTGGCGGGTGTTTCGGTGATGGGGGGGGCACCTGGGACGCGGGAGACGGATTTGCTGGCGCCGGACCGGCTGGTGCAAGAGGTCGATGCGCTGGTTCTGTCGGGTGGGTCGGCTTTCGGGCTGGACGCCTGTTCCGGTGTGGCGGACGGGTTGCGCGCCATGGGGCGGGGGTTTGCGGTCGGCGATCAGCGGGTGCCCATCGTGCCGGGGGCCATTCTGTTCGATCTGTTGAACGGCGGCGACAAGGAATGGGAGCGGAACCCCTATTACGGCCTGGGGAAGGCGGCGCTGGCAGCGGCCTCGGAAGAGTTCGGCCTGGGCACGGCGGGGGCGGGCTATGGCGCCTCGACCGGGCGGTGGAAAGGGGGTCTGGGCAGCGCATCAGTCGTGCTGGACAATGGGGTGTCGGTGGCGGCGCTGGTGGCGGTAAACGCGCTGGGGTCGGTCACGGTGGGGGAAGGGCGGCAGTTCTGGGCGGCACCCTGGGAGATGGGGGCGGAATTTGGCGGGCTGGGGGTCTGTACGGAACGGGCGGGTCTGGCGGATGTGGTGCCCGGCAAAAGGATGGGAGAGGCCACGACGATTGCGATTGTGGCCACAGATGCGCGGCTGAGCCAGGCGCAGGCGACACGGGTGGCGGTTGCGGCACAGGATGGGATGGCGCGGGCGATTGTGCCGTCGCATACCCTGCTGGACGGGGATCTGGTCTTTGCGGCGGCAACGGGCGCGCGGGATGTCGATCCGGTGCTGGGTGTCTATCAGATCGGCCATGCCGCTTCGGTTTGCCTGGCGCGGGCAATCGCACGCGGGGTCTTTCTGGCGCGGCGTGCCGAGGGGGATCTGCAGCCCTGCTGGCAGGTGTAGGATGGGCAATTGGCCGACAAATTCGCGGGGCGAATTTATCGGCTTGCCCATCTTACCAGCGTTTGAGCGCCGCCTCGTCCGCGTCCTTGGCTGCGACCCATTCCGCGCCATCCACCCCGATCTCTTTCTTCCAGAACGGTGCGCGGGATTTCAGGTAGTCCATCAGAAACTCGGCCGCCGCGAAAGCATCGCCACGGTGCGGTGAGGCGGTGGCGACCATCATGATCATCTCGCCCGCCAGAAGGCGGCCGTGGCGGTGGATGACCATGGCGTCGGTCAGAGACCAGCGGGTGCGGGCCTGATCCATGATCGCGGCAATCGCCTTTTCGGTCATGCCTGGGTAATGTTCGATCTCCATTGCCGACAGGTTGCCGGTATTGTCACGCACCACGCCGGTGAAGGTGACAATGGCCCCGGCACCGGGCACCGACGCGGCGAAGTCGTTGGACATGGCCCCCAGATCGAAAGTGGCGCTTTGTACCAGAAGGCGCATCCTAGCCTCCGGTCATCGGTGGGAAGAACGCCACTTCGCGCACGCCGGCGAGGGGGGCATCGAAACTGGACAGCTTCTGATCCAATGCGACCCGCAGTGATGTCATGTCGGCGAAGGCCAGGGCATGGCCTTCGTCGCGCGCGGCAAGTTCGGCGATGAGATCGCGCACGGTGGCGGCCCCGGTTTCCAGCGTTTCGCGGTTCAGGCCGATACGTTCGCGCAGCCAGGCGAAATAGAGGATGTCGATCATCTGTCCTCGCGCAGGAAGGGCAAAGCCTTGCGGAAATAGTCCCAGCCGGTGGCCGCTGTCAGAAAGGCCGCGACCCAGATCAGGGCAAGGCCCGCCCAGGTGGCATAGGACGAGCAGTCCTTGGTGCCGCAAAACGGGATGGGCGCGGCAAGGCCGCTGGAGACAAGCTGGGCATATTCCTCGACCGTCTTGCCTTGCAGACGCACGGCCTCGATATGTTCTAGCCCGGTGCCCAGAAACAGCACGGCGATGGCGACCATCTGGGCGGTCGTCTTCCATTTGGCGATTTTGGTGACCTTCAACAGGCCGGCCTTGTGGCCAAGATATTCGCGCAAGCCCCCGACAAAAACCTCGCGGAACAGGATGACGGTTGCGGGCAGGATCAGCCAGGGGTTCATGCCGGAATAGCCGGTGATGATCAAAAGCGCGATCACCACCATGGCCTTGTCGGCGATCGGGTCCAGCATGGCCCCGAACTTGCTTTCCTGTTTCCACAGCCGCGCGAGATAGCCGTCGAAATAGTCGGTGATCGCGGCCGAGATGAAGAGGGTCAGCGCGAACCAATCGGCCAGCGGGCGGTGAAAATACAGAAACATGACCGGCACGCCGGGGGCGGCCATGAGGCGCAGAAAGGTCAGGGTATTTGGGATCGTCCAACGCATGAGGAATAGGTAACGAAATCTGCGGGGAAGGAAAGAGCAAGTCGCCCGAAGCCGGCAAACCGCGCAAGGGGGCGCTAAAGTTGCCCGAACAGGGCGGCCAGGATGTGGCGGCCATAGTCGGCATTGGCATGCAGAAAGTCATCATCGGGCTGCGGGACGGCATCGCCGGGGCCAAGCCTTGTGGCACCGCGGCGAAATTCGGGCCGCGCAAAGAAGCCGTTCAGGCGCACGGCATCGGGCCACGGGATCGGCGTGGCGGTTGTGCTGCAGGCGCGCAGGAAAGCACGGTCCAACATGCCGGACATGGCCTGTGCGTCGCCAAGCTGGTCCAGCATCACAAAGCCCTGATAGCGTGTCCCGGCCGCAAGGCCAGATACCGAGAGCAGGGGCATCGGGATCAAGAACAATTGTGCCACACCCGCCTTGGCCAGTTGGTGCAGCAGGCCGAAAGCGCCGCTGCGCTGCATCATCTGGGTCAGGGTGGCTTCGAAACAGGCTTCGGACAGCAGGGTCCAGTCCTGCTGGCGGTGCAGTTTGGCCCGTGAGACCGACGGCAGGCTGGGCCAGCGCGCCATGAGATACAGCCGGACCGCCTGAAAGTTGCTGGGGGCACCGCCACAGACGACGACGAAACCATAGCCCGACAGGGGAAATTCGCCCCGCCCGCTGATCCGTGCCAGCCGGGCGCGATCTTCCTTGCGCCGGGCCGTCAGGATCCCGTCATTGATGCAGAAGTTCGCCATTTCGCCGTGCATCGCGGCAAAGTCCAGGGTCAGGTCGGGCCAATCGGCCGCAAATTGGGTGGCGGCCTGGCGCAAGGCGGCGGCATGGCTGTCGCCGATGATCAGGCCGCGTCTGGTCATGGGCGGAAGGCCTCGAGCAGGGCTTCTTCGCAGATCAGGGCACCGGCCTCGTCCGCGTCGGGCGCGGGGTCTGGCCGGTCGGCGGTGGGAAGGACCGCCAGGCCATGGGCGGCCAGGAAACTGGCCATGACGTGATCCACCCCTTCTTGCGTGACCGTGCGCAGGTTGTCCGAAAAGAAGCGTCCGCGGGCCGCGGGATGGGTGATGATTTCATAGGAGGGCACATAGTCGACATCCGCATGGGCGCTGCTGAACGCGTCGGCGGCGGCGCGCAGGATGGCTTTGCTGGTCGTGTTGGCCAGCAGGACATGGCGTCCCGATGCCGTGGCGGTCAGGGGCACCGGCGAGACGGTCAGAAGCAGTTTCATGGCGGGATTGAAGCGGTGCAAAAGCTTGCGCAGGGCAGAGAGGTCTTCCTGAACGTCGGAATAGGACAGGTTGCAAAACCGCACCTCGGTTCCGGGCGGCGGGTCGGCGATGACACCGGGGGCGGTGGGAAAGATCGTGCCGGTGGCGGCATCTTGCCAGGTTTCGGTCAGACCAAGGGTAAAGATGAAAAGCTGGCATTCGGTGAACAGCCGTTTCAGCCGCGTCAGGTGAAACTGGCGCAGGGCGGTCACCTCGGCCGGGCTGACGCAGCCGTCTGGTTCGGTGCCGGGGCGCAGGGCATCGTAAAAGCGGGTGCCGCGCTGCCAGATCGCCTCGGGGCGGATTGTGGTTTTGCGGACATCCTCCAAAAGCTGGCGCATTTGGCTTGTGGTGTAGATATTGCCGTAGCGCCCGGAATAAAGGCCAAAGCCATAGGTGCGGGCGGCGTCACCCTCTAACCCCGGCGGGGCGGGTTCGGCGTCCAGCACGGGCAGGCCTGCCTGACGCAGGGCGCGGCCGACATGCTGGGCAAAGCAGCTGCCCGCCGTGGCAATGGCCAGATCGCGGGTCAGGGGGAATTTCGGCTGGATCAGGCCGGTCAGATCGAACGGTCCCTTATCCACAACGCCGGGTCGCCAGAAGGCGGTAGGGGACAGGTTGGCAAAATGGTCGGTCATCGGTGCCTCGCGCCATGGGCGGTTCATTCGGGGCCAGACTGCGCCAAGGTGGGCGGCCCTTTCAACCCGGAAGTGCGTGCAAAGCGCCGTGAATGGTCAGAGCAGGAAATCCGACACAGCCAGAGCGGTCAGGCCAGACAATGTAAAGGCAAGGTCGGCCTGGCCGTCGCCATTCAGATCGCAGGCCACTTCGATGCCGCCGGAGGTTTGCCAGACCCGCAATGCACCGGCCTTGCCGTCAAACCCGGACTGGCCCAGAAAGTGGAACGCCTGATTGCCGGCGCGGGACGGATCGGCGTCGATCAGGGACAGGTTGATCACGTCCTGGCCCGAGGCGAAATCCATGATCCGGTCGTGGTTGGCCGCCGTGGCCGAAACCTCCAACCGGTCGGAGAAGTTGAAAATGTCGGCCCCGAGCCCGCCAAAGACCATGTCCTTGCCGCTGCCGGAATTGATCACATCATTGCCCGCCCCGGCATAAAGCGTGTCGTCACCACGCCATCCGCCCAGAATGTCATCCCCCGAGCGCCCGTTCAGCACATCGTCGCCAAGGCCGCCGCGCAGGGTGTCCTGGCCCGCCAGACCCGCCATATTGTCGTTATCGCTGGTCCCGACCAGTTGCAGCGCCCCGCCGTCCATCATCGCGGACAGGATATGGGCATTGGCCCGGGCGGTGTAATGCATCCCATCGGCCTGAAACAGGTCGGCCGGGTCGATGCCCGCCTGTGCGGCCACGGTATCGACATCGACCACATCGATCCGCGGATCGTTCAGGGCCAGTTGCTGTGCCCGGATCGCCGCCCAATTGGCGCGGTCCAGTGAACCGGGGCAATGGGCGCTGATGGCCAGAACGGTAAAGCGGAAATCGGCGGCATGAATGCCGAGGGGGGCCAGCGCAAGTTCCAGCCGGTCAACCAGATCGACCAGTCGCGCGCCATATTCGGCGGCGCGGGTAAAGTCCCAGGTGTCGCCTTCGCCCTGGATCCACAGGATATTGGCAAGATAGGCGCCGGGTTGTGACAGCTGGGTCGTGATACTGGTGACCAGCTGATCCAAAAGCTCGTCCGGGTGATACCAATCGGGATCAGATCGCCCCCAGGTCAGCGGTGCGCCATCCGAGGCGACCGTGGCCACCTTGACCGACGAGGTGCCGGTCAGCGCCGCAAATTCCTGTGCCGGGGACGCGCCGCCATTCTTGCCGCTAAGCGCCGTCGCATTGCTTTGACCGGCCAGAATGTAAACGGGGGTCGGCATCGAATACTCCTTGAACGACACGACGGCCTGAATGCGTTGGGCCGAGGGTGTCTGGCGGAGTAGGGCGTTTCCCCGGTTTACAGGTTGTTAATTCATGGCCATGCCAAGGCCTGAAAATGCAAGGTGTTTTCAGAAAATCCAACGGGACGGCGGGATGGGCCGCCGCCCAGGTTGGTTAACCCTCGATCACGACTTCCGGGCCGGTGATATAGACGACCAGAGTGCAGCCGTTGGGGGAGTAAGAGCTGTGTTCCGTCCCGTCGCGGTAGGACACAATGTCACCTTTGCGAAACACGGCACCATCGCTGTCGATCAACTCGCCTTCGATCACATAGAAATGCTCTTCGCCGTTGTGGCGGTGTGCGACCGTCGTCATGCCGGGGGGCATGCGGTAAATATGAAAGCCCTCGGCGGCGGGGCGGTCGGTGTTGGGTTGCAGAACGGCATCGCCCAGCACCGGGCTGCCGGGATACACCAATTGGGTAAAGGCGTCATTGACATTGGCCGCGCGGCGGTTTTCGGGAGTGATCGGCTTCATGAGCAGGCTTTCTGACTGAGAATGGCGCAGACTAGCACCATATTGACTACACAGTCAATGCAATCGGGATTGCGGCCCTAGCCTTTGGTGCTGAGGAAATTGTGGATCGTCTCGGCCATGGCTTGCGAGATGCCGCCCACGGCCATCAGATCGGGCACGGCGGCGCGGGCCACGGCCTTGGCCGAGCCGAAATGCGCCAGAAGGGCCTTTTTGCGGGCCGCACCGACACCGGGGATGTCGTCAAGCGGGGTCCGTGACACGGCCTTGGTGCGTTTGGCGACATGGGCGCCGTTGGCCCAGCGGTGCGCCTCGTCACGCAGGCGCTGGACGAAGTAAAGGACGGGGTCGTTCATCTTCAACGCCATGGGGCGCTGGCCGGTGCGGTGAAATTCCTCTTTGCCGGCGTCGCGATCCAGACCTTTGGCGACGCCGATCATGGCCACGTCTTCCACGCCCAGTTCGGTAAGGATGCCTTGCACGGCCGACACCTGCCCCGCACCGCCGTCAATCAGCAGAAGATCGGGCCAGGCGTCGGATTTGCGATCAGGGTCCTCTTTCAAAAGACGCTCGAAGCGGCGGGTCAGAACCTCGCGCATCATGCCGAAATCGTCGGAATTGGCGCCGGCCGCGGATTTGATGTTGAACTTGCGGTATTGCGATTTCACATAGCCGTCCGGCCCCGCGACGATCATGCCGCCGACGGCCCCGGTGCCCTGGATATGAGCGTTGTCATAAACCTCGATCCGTTTGGGCGGGGCGTCCAGATCAAAGGCTTCGGCCAAACCTTGCAGAAGCTTGTTCTGGGTCGAGCTTTCCGACATGCGCCGTGCCAGGCTTTCGCGGGCATTGCGTGCCGCGTTTTCGACCAGTTCGACCTTTTCGCCGCGTTGGGGCACGGCAAGTTCCACGCGGCGCCCGGCACGGTCGGACAAAAGCTGGATCACCAGGTCCGGGTTTTCGACCGGATGGGACAAAAGGACAAGGCGCGGCGGTTCCTTGTCGTCGTAGAACTGGGCCAGAAAAGCCTCCATGATCTCGCTTTCCTCGGCCCCGGCCCCGGTCTTGGGATAAAAGTCGCGGTTGCCCCAGGATTGATTGGCGCGGATGAAGAAGACCTGCACGCAGGCCTGACCCTGGTCCAGGTGCAGGGCCACCACGTCCGCTTCGGTCACGCCCTGGGGGTTGATGCCCTGGGAGGATTGGATCTGGGTCAGCGCCTTGATCCGGTCGCGCAGGGATGCGGCGCGTTCAAATTCCATCGTGGCACTGGCGCGGGACATCTCGGTCGCAAGGTTGGCCTGCACATCGGTGGTCTTGCCTTGCAAGAACCGCTCGGCATCCGCGACAAGCGCACCATAGGCGGCGGGGTCGATCTTGCCGACACAGGGGGCCGAACATCTTTTGATCTGGTATTGCAGACAGGCGCGGGTGCGGCCTTCGAACATGCTGTCCGAGCAATTGCGCAGCAAGAACACCTTTTGCAACTGGTTCAGCGTGCGGCCCACCGCGCCCGCACTGGCAAAGGGGCCGAAATAGCTGCCCTTTTCGGATTTTTTGCCGCGATGCTTCTTGATCTGGGGGAAGGGGTGTTCCTTGCCGATCAGGATGTTGGGAAAGCTTTTGTCGTCGCGCAAAAGCACATTGTAGCGCGGTTTGAGCTGTTTGATCAGGTTCTGTTCCAGCAGAAGGGCCTCGGTCTCGGTCCGCGTCGTCAGGAACATCATCGAAGTCGTCTCGAAAACCATCCTGGCGATCCGCGCCGAATGGCCCGAGGGCCGGGCGTAATTCGACACCCTCGCCTTGAGGTTGCGCGCCTTGCCGACATACAAAACCTCGCCCTTGAGGTTCAGCATCCGGTAGACGCCGGGCGAGCCGTCAAGCGTTCTGAGATAGGCCTGGATAACCTCATGGCCGGATGGGAGAATCGCCTGGTCGGTCACGCTGCGGCACTTTCGTTGGATGGAGTGATTCTGGCCCTGGCTGCAATGATAGGAGGGCTGCGCGCAAGAGAAAAGCTGTCCACGCTTTCTGTGGATAACCTTGCGGAAAAGTTTTGCGGATCGCTGAAATTTCCTTGTATTCAGCCCGTTTCGTTGATCTGCCTATTTTTTAGGCACTTAGTCAACCCATTGAAGATAAAGGAAAGATTTTTGATAGCCCGGCAAATCCCTGATAAGTCAGGGGAATTTGTAAGGGATTTGTGACATCATGCGACAAAGTGGACAACTCCACGGCGATTGACTTTTTCCTACTCGATCCCCAGCACATCCGGCGTCGCCCAGGCGAGATGTTGGCCACCATCAACGGCGACCATTTGGCCGGTCACTGCGGGGCTATCCAGGAAAAATCCAATGGACGCACAGACATCGGCGGGACCCGCCCCGCGCCCCAGGATCGTGGCGGCGCGCTGGCGGGCAAAATGGCTGTCGCTTTGCCTTATGCCCCGCACGGTCGGCCCCGGCCCCACGCCATTGACCCGCACATCGGGGGCCAGGGCCTGGGCCGAGGTCCGGGTCAGCGCCCAGAGGCCGGCCTTGGCCAGGGAATAGGTCATGAACTCGGGCGTCGGTTTCAGCACACGCTGGTCGATCATGTTGACGATCAGGCCCTGCGCCACGGGTTCGCCGTCCACCATCACCGCTTTGGGGGCCTGGGCCGCAAAGGTCTGGGTCAGCACGAAGGGCGCGCGCAGGTTCGAGCCCATGTGGCGATCCCATGAGCGGCGCGTGGCGGTGGTGAGGTTGTCATATTCAAAGATCGAAGCGTTGTTGACAAGCAGCGTAAGCGGCCCGCCAAGGGCCTGCGCGGCGTCTGGGACCAGGGCAGCCAGTTGCCCCTCGTCCAGAAGGTCGGCTTGCAGGGCTTGGGCGCGTCGCCCCAAGGCCACGATGTCAGCGACGGTCTGGTCGGCGTCCAGCCTGGACGTTGCATAATGGACCGCGACATCAAACCCGCGCCCGGCGAGATACAATGCCACGGCCCGTCCGATCCGCTTGGCCCCGCCTGTCACCAGCGCCCGCATCGTCAACCCTTGCCGCAGATGCAGGGGGCGGTTCCGACCACGACGCGCCCGCAGCTGGCGCATTTGGCGCGGGTCAGTTCCGGGGGTTTGGTGGGCCCGCGCAAGAATTTGGTGACCAGACTGCCCACCATCGACAAGGCGAGCAGCAACAGCAGAAACATCAAGACGATCTTGATCATGCTACAATCCGTAATGGGCCCACAGGGCGCGTTCCTCGACCGCTTGCAGCGCATCTTCGGCCAGGTTCAGGCCAAAGCGGCTGAGCAGGCTGCGCTTTTGGCCATGGACCGAAAGGCGGACCTTGGCGCCGTAAAGCTCTTTCATCTTGGGCACGAGATGGCCGATGCCATCGACAAGGCCCAGATCGACAGCCTGCCCACCGGCCCAGATATCGGCGTTGAACAGGTCGGCATCCTTGAGCCGCGCGCCGCGCCGCGCCTTGACATGGGCGATGAACGCCTCGTGTATCGGGGTTTGCAGGGCGCGCATGCGGTCCACATCCTCGGGTTTTTGCGGCAAGAAGGGATCGGCAAAGCTTTTGCTGCGCCCGGCCGTGACCACGCGGCGTTCGATCCCCTGGCGGGCCATAAAGTCCGGAAAACCGAAGGAGGCGAAGATCACCCCGATCGACCCCACCAAGGATGAGGGATCGACCCAGATCTGATCAGCCGCACAGGCCAGCCAATAGCCGCCTGACGCGGCCATATCCTCGACAAAGGCGTGAACCGGCATGGATTTTTCGTTGGACAGTCGCCGGATGCGGGCGGCGATCAGGCTGGATTGAACGGCAGAGCCGCCGGGCGAATTGATCTGCAGCGCCACGGCCGCAGGTTTGCCCTTGGTGAAGGCACGTTCGATCAGCGCGGCAAGCCCGGCATCGGACAGGCTGCGCGAACCCATGCCAATGGCGCCTTGCAGGCGGATGACATTGACGAGCGGGGCTTTGGGCAAGAAGGGCAAATTGAGTTTCATAGGCACAGAGGTAAGTCGGTCAGGGCTTGCGGGCAAGGGCGGAAAGACTATTCCTGTGCCCATGATCGACAAGCTGGAAATGTTCATAGCCCTGGCCGCCGAGCGCCATTTCGGCCGCGCAGCCGAGGTTTGCGGTGTGACGCAGCCCAGCCTGTCGTCGGCGATCCGGCAGTTGGAGGATCAACTGGGTGTGCAACTGGTGTTTCGTGGCAGCCGGTTTCAGGGCCTGACGCCCGAGGGTCAGCGCGTGCTGGATTGGGCGCGGCGCATCGTGGGCGACATGCGGGCGCTGAAGGACGAGATGCGCACGGTTCACGCGGGCCTGTCGGGAAATCTGCGGCTGGGCGTGATCCCCACGGCCATGCCGATGGTGGCCGATCTGACCGGGCCTTTCATCGCGCGCCATCCCAATGTGCGGGTGACCGTTCTGTCGCGCACCAGTGCCGAGATCCTGGCCGGGATCGAAAGTCTGGAACTGGACGCGGGCCTGACCTATCTGGACAACGAGCCGCTGGGGCGGGTGTCGCAGGTGGCTTTGTACAGCGAGTTTTACCGGTTTCTTTGCGCGCCGGGTGCGGTATTGGCCGGGCGGGACCGGGTGACCTGGGCCGAGGTCGCGGGCGAGCCTTTGTGCCTTTTGACCAGCGACATGCAGAACCGGCGGATCGTCAACCAGCATCTGGCCGAGGTTGGCGCCAAGGTGCAGCCCACGGTGGAAAGCAATTCCACCATTGCGCTGGTCGCCCATGTGAAAACCGGCAAATGGTCGTCGGTCGTGCCGATGAAACTGGCCGAGATGTTTCAGGGTCTGGTGGCCATTCCCATCGTCGAGCCCGAGGTCGAGCATCTGGTCGGCCTGATCACGGCGCGGCATGATCCCCAGACCCCGGTTCTGGCCGCGTTGATCGAGGCGGCGGGTCGGATCAGTTGATAGCATTTACCTATTGATTGACGATATAACGATATTGATTTCCCTATCAAACCGCGTATCACCGGATCAGAATCCGGAGACAGACCATGCCCAAAGACATTTCCGCCCAGATCGGCGAGATTCTGGCCGCCCATGACGGCCGCGAAGGGCCGCTTTTGCCCATTCTGCACGACATTCAGGCAAGCTTTGGTCACGTGCCACAGGAGGCCTTGCCGCAGATCGCCAAGGCGCTGAACATCTCGAAAGCCGAGGTGCATGGGGTGGTGAGTTTCTATCATGACTTTCGCGAGGCGCCTGCGGGGGCGCATGTGGTCAAACTGTGCCGGGCCGAGGCGTGTCAGGCCGTGGGGGCCGACCGGGTTGCCGCCCATGCGCAAAAGGCCCTGGGCGTGGATTGGCACGGCACGACGCCGGATGGACGGGTGACGCTGGAGCCGGTGTTCTGTCTGGGCCTGTGTGCCTGCGGCCCTGCGGCGATGGTGGATGGCAAGCTGGTGGGACGGGTCGATGAGGCGCGGCTGGATGGGTTGTTGTCGGGGGTGAGGGCATGAAGATTTACGTTCCCCTGGACAGTGCTGCGGTTGCTTTGGGTGCCGATGAAGTGGCGGCGGCGATCGGGTCGCGGGCCACGGTCGTGCGCAACGGATCACGCGGGATGGTGTGGCTGGAACCGCTGGTCGAGGTGGAAACGCCGGCCGGGCGGCTGGCCTTTGGCCCGATGTCGTTGGGAGATGTTGACGCGCTGTTCGGCGATTTGTCAAAGCATCCCAAAGCCTTGGGTCTGACCGAGGATCTGGCCTGGATGAAGGGTCAGACGCGGTTGACCTTTGCCCGCGTCGGCATCGTGGACCCGCTGAGCCTGGCCGATTACCAGGCCCATGGCGGGCTGGTCGGCCTGCAAAGGGCCCTGGGGATGGAGCCTGCGGCGATTGTGGCTGAGGTTACGGCCTCGGGGTTGCGCGGGCGGGGCGGGGCGGGGTTCCCGACGGGGATCAAATGGAAGACGGTTTGCGAAGCCAAGGCCGACCGCAAATACATCGTCTGCAATGCCGACGAGGGCGACAGCGCCACCTTTGCCGACCGGATGCTGATGGAGGGTGATCCCTTGACCCTGATCGAGGGCATGGCAATTGCCGGGCTGGCCTGCGGGGCCACCAAAGGGTTCGTCTATATCCGTTCGGAATATCCGATTGCCATTTCGGTCATGGAGCAGGCGATTGTACTGGCGCGGACCGAGGGAGTGCTGGGAGCGTCAGTTCTGGGTTCGGGAAGGGCGTTTGATATGGAGGTTCGGGTCGGCGCCGGGGCCTATGTCTGTGGCGAGGAAACCTCGCTGTTGAATTCGCTGGAAGGCAAGCGCGGCGTCGTGCGCGCCAAGCCGCCGTTGCCCGCCCTGGAGGGGTTCATGGCCAAGCCCACAGTGGTGAACAACGTGATCTCGCTGGCTTCGGTGCCGGTGATCATGGAGCGGGGGGCGGAGTTCTACAAGAACTTTGGTCTGGGTCGGTCGCGTGGCACGATCCCGTTGCAGATTGCCGGAAACGTGCGATTTGGCGGACTATATGAATGTGCGTTTGGTTTGACCCTGGGGCAGATCGTGGACCAGATCGGCGGCGGCACCTTGTCGGGTCGCCCGGTCAAGGCGGTGCAGGTTGGTGGGCCTTTGGGCGCCTATTTCCCGCGCGCCTTGTTCGACACGCCTTTTGGCTACGAGGAGTTCGCCGGCAAGGATGGCCTGATCGGCCATGCCGGTCTGACCGTGTTTGACGATTCAGCCGATATGCTGGCGCAAGCCAGATTTGCCATGGAATTCTGTGCTATAGAAAGCTGCGGCAAATGCACACCTTGCCGGATCGGTGCGGTTCGCGGGGTCGAAACGGTGGACCGGATTGCCAAGGGTGATGCCGATGCCATCCCGCTGCTGACCGATCTGTGCAACACGATGAAGTCCGGATCGCTGTGCGCCCTTGGCGGATTCACGCCCTATCCAGTCATGTCCGCATTGACCCATTTCCCCGACGACTTTGCCCGTTCGAAGGAGGCCGCTGAATGAAAGACTTCATCATCCCCGACCGTGATTTCGGCACGCCAGCGGCCAAATCGAAACAAATGGTCACATTGAGCATCGACGGCTTTGACGTGACCGTACCCGAGGGCACAAGCATCATGCGCGCGGCGGCTGAGGCGGGCATTCAGGTGCCCAAGCTGTGCGCCACGGATTCTGTGGATGCCTTTGGGTCTTGCCGGTTGTGTTTGGTGGAAATCGAAGGGCGGAACGGCACGCCCGCCAGCTGCACCACGCCTGTCGCGCCGGGGATCAAGGTGCATACCCAGAACGCCAAGCTGAAACAACTGCGGCGTGGGGTGATGGAGCTTTATATCAGTGACCACCCGCTGGATTGCCTGACCTGCAGCGCCAATGGCGACTGCGAATTGCAGGATATGGCGGGGGCGGTTGGCCTGCGTGATGTGCGCTATGAGGCAATCGACACCCATTTCAAGGCGCGCGACACCAGCGGAAAGGCCAATCCGCAGTACAAGCCCAAGGACGATTCAAACCCCTATTTCACCTATGACCCGCAGAAATGCATCGTCTGCTCGCGCTGCGTGCGGGCCTGCGAGGAGGTTCAGGGCACGTTCGCATTGACCATCGAGGGTCGTGGCTGGGACAGCCGGGTGTCGTTCGGGGCGAAAACCGACACGGCGCTGACCTCGGACTGCGTATCGTGCGGCGCCTGTGTGGCGGCCTGCCCCACGGCGACCTTGCAGGAAAAGTCGATCATCGAGATCGGCACGCCGTCGCATTCGGTCATCACGACCTGCGCCTATTGTGGCGTGGGGTGCAGCTTCAAAGCCGAGATGCGGGGCGACGAGCTGGTGCGCATGACGCCTTACAAGCATGGCAAGGCCAACCGGGGGCATTCTTGCGTCAAGGGGCGCTTTGCCTATGGCTATGCCAGCCACAAGGACCGCATTCTGAACCCGATGATCCGTGAGACGATTAATGATCCGTGGCAGGAAGTTTCCTGGCCTGAGGCCATGGCCTTCACTGCGGCGCGGATGAACGGGATCATCGCGAAATACGGGCAGAAGTCGGTGGGGGTCATCACCTCGTCGCGTTGCACCAATGAAGAGGCCTATCTGGTTCAAAAGCTGACCCGGGCCGTATTCATGAACAACAATACGGATACCTGCGCGCGGGTCTGCCATTCGCCGACCGGTTATGGTCTGGGCCAGACCTATGGCACATCGGCTGGGACGCAAGACTTTGATTCAGTGGAAGAAACCGACGTCGTCATCATCATCGGGGCCAACCCGACCGATGGGCATCCGGTCTTTGCCTCGCGGCTGAAAAAGCGGTTGCGCAAGGGGGCCAAGCTGATCGTGGTCGATCCGCGGCGCACCGATATCGTGGAAAGTCCGCATGTCAAAGCCCAGCACCATCTGGCGCTGACGCCGGGGACCAATGTGGCGATTGTCACCGCTCTGGCCCATGTGATCGTGACCGAGGGGATCTATGACGAAGCGTTCATTCGGGAACGTTGTGACTGGGACGAGTTTCAGGACTATGCCGAGTTTGTGGCCCAGCCGCAGAACTCGCCCGAAGCCACCGAGATGCTGACCGGCGTCAAGGCCGAAACCGTCCGCGAGGCGGCGCGGCTTTATGCACTGGGTGGCAATGGGGCGATCTACTATGGGTTGGGCGTGACCGAACATAGCCAGGGATCGACCACCGTCATCGGCATCGCCAACCTGGCGATGCTGACCGGCAATATCGGCCGGCCGGGCGTTGGGGTTAACCCTTTGCGCGGACAGAACAATGTGCAAGGCTCTTGCGATATGGGGTCATTCCCGCATGAGCTGCCGGGGTACCGCCATGTCAAGGGCGAGGCGGTGCGTGACGTTTATGAAAAGGCCTGGGGTGTCAAGATTGACGATGAACCCGGCCTGCGCATTCCCAATATGCTGGACGCGGCGGTCGAGGGCACGTTCAAGGGACTTTACTGCCAGGGCGAGGATATTCTGCAATCCGACCCCGACACCAAGCATGTGGCGGCGGGTCTGGCGGCGATGGAATGCGTGATCGTCCATGACCTGTTCCTGAACGAAACCGCGAACTATGCCCATGTCTTCCTGCCCGGATCGACCTTTCTGGAAAAGAACGGCACCTTCACCAATGCCGAGCGCCGGATCAACCGCGTGCGCAAGGTCATGGCCCCGCGCAATGGCTATGAGGATTGGGAAGTCACGATGCTGCTGGCCAATGAGATGGGCGCGGGGTGGACCTATACGCATCCGTCGCAAATCATGGAAGAAATTGCCATGACGACACCATCTTTCGCCGGTGTGACCTATGAAAAGCTTGAGACAATGGGATCGGTCCAGTGGCCTTGCAACGAAAAGGCACCGGAAGGCACGCCGTTGATGCATGTCGATGGTTTCGTGCGCGGCAAGGGCAAGTTCATCAACACCGAATATGTGGCAACCGACGAAAAGACCGGGCCGCGTTTCCCGCTGCTTTTGACCACGGGGCGCATCCTGAGCCAGTATAATGTGGGGGCCCAGACCCGGCGGACGGCCAATGTGGTCTGGCATGCAGAGGACGTGCTTGAGATCCATCCCCATGACGCCGAAGTGCGCGGCATCAAGGACGGGTCCTGGGTGCGGCTGGCCTCGCGCTCGGGCGATACGACATTGCGGGCGACGTTGACGGACAAGGTCAATCCCGGCGTAGTCTATACCACGTTCCACCATCCCGACACCCAGGCCAACGTGATTACGACCGATTATTCGGATTGGGCCACCAACTGCCCGGAATACAAGGTGACGGCGGTTCAAATCTCGCCATCAAACGGGCCATCGGAATGGCAGGAAGAGTATTCGGCCCAGGCAAAGATGTCGCGACGGATTGCGGCAGCCGAGTGATGGAGACGGCGCGCCCCATTCCGCGCCTGTGTTTCGGCACAGGCGAGGCTGGCCCGAGGCTGTTGCCCGAGGAGGTGGCCGTGGCCCTGTCGTTCAACGGCACGACGCAGGCCGTGATGATGGCGACGCCGGATGATCTGGTTGATTTTGCTTATGGTTTTGCCATGACCGAGGGTATCGCCACACCGGGCGAAGTCGAAAGTGTCGAGGTTGTTCAGGCCGAAAAAGGGCTGGATGTGCAGGTCTGGCTGAAGGCGGAGGCCGAGGCGTGTCTGGCCAAGCGCCGCCGGACCATGGCGGGGCCGGTGGGTTGCGGCCTGTGCGGCATCGACAGTCTGGACGAGGCTTTGCGCACCCCAAAACCTGTTCCAAAATCATCGTTCGTAATGACCCCGGCACAGGTCATGGCGGCCATTGCCGAACTGCCAAAGGCCCAACCTTTGCACGATGCGACACGTTCCGTGCATGCGGCGGGTTTCTGGCGCGACGGGATGATCGCCTCGCGCGAAGATGTCGGGCGGCACAATGCGCTGGACAAGCTGGTCGGACACTTGGCGCGGGCGCAGGTGCCGCCCGATGGGGCCATATTGCTGACCTCGCGGGTGTCGATCGACATGGTGCAGAAGGTGGCCGCCCTTGGCGCGCCCGTCATCATCGCGGTTTCTGCCCCGACGGCCCATGCCGTCACAATGGCAGATGCGGCCGGCATCACCCTGATCGCTTTGGCCCGGCCCGACCGGTTCGAGCTTTTCACCCATTCCCATCGCCTTTTGACGGAGACCGCCGATGTCGCATGACCACGATCCCCATGCCAAGCTGGTCTACATGGCCAATCAGATCGCCAAATTCATGGAGAGCAAGCCGCATGACGAGGGTCTTGCGAGCCTGGCCTCACATATCAACGATTTCTGGGAGCCGCGGATGCGCCGGCACCTGTTCGAGGTGCTGGACGGCGGTGGTGCGGGGCTGCGGCCGTTGGTCGTTGAGGCTGCGACCAAAATCAGGCGTCCGGCGCTGGCTTGACGCCCCAAAGCCTCCATCATCGCGACAAGATTGCGCGGTATTGACTGGGCCGGAATACCGCCCGAGGGGATGCGCTTGATCAGCCGCGACACGCTTTTTCAGGGATTGCCGGACTTTTGGGGCGCGTTTGTCGCCCTGCTGTTTCGGCATTTCTGGATGACTGCGCTGATTGTCACGGTGGGTGGATTGTCCGCCATGGCCTATGGCCGGATGCAGGTCCCAATTTTTGAGGCGACGGCTGTTGTCCAGACGCGGCCGGGCGTCGATAACGGTGCGGCACAAGCGCGCGTGACGGCGCGGGAAAACCTGGTAGGCCTGGCCGAGCGGCACAAGCTTGGCAATCCAGAGGACCAAGAACACGCTTTGGTCAACCTGCGTCAGGCGATTGCGGTGCGTGATCTGGCATCTGGGGCAGGCAGCAGTCTGGGACTTGCGCCTGAAATCAGCGGGATCGTGGTCACGGTGGACTGGCCGAATTCCGAGGTTGCGGCGCGGATCGCCAATGATCTGGCGCAACAGATCCTGGATGCGGGCAA
>JAYSWK010000454.1:0-3573 GCA_043718085.1 Rhodobacterales bacterium | reverse complement strand
TCGCATGCGCTCGAAACGCGATTTCCGATAGGCTCTTTGGTTCCATGAAAACCCATCCCGCGCTAGATGTCGATGGTGACGGGGAAATGGTCCGAGGCGGTCAGGATGGCGGCGCTGAGTTCGGGCACGGCGGCGATCTTGGGGTCGTTGAACGGGTGCCAGATGCGCCAGGTCGGATCTTGCGCGGCAAGGTCCGGGCTGACCATGATGAAATCCAAAAGCGCCTCGAAATAGCTTTTGCGCGAGGCGAGCCAGAAGCGGGCGCTGGTCGGGTGCAGGCCGATGGCTTGTGTTAGGGCCATGCGGGCATGGGGGTCGGTCATCTGGCGGTCGGGCGGGGCATCCAGGCCCATGACGACCTCGACCCCGGACTGGCCGAAGACCTTTTCATACTGGTCGATGCCGGGGCCGTCGTTGAAATCGCCCATCACGATCAGACTTTCGCCGCGCGCGAGATGTTCCTCGGTGCGACGGCGCAGCCAGTGGCATTCGGCCAGTTGTTTGCGGCGATTGTCGATGGAGATGCGGCGGAACTCTTCGGCCGAGACCTGGCCATGCGGGGCCTTGGACTTGGCATGGACGCCGATGAGATGGATCTGCCGCGCCCCGGCAGCAACCGTCAGCTCCAGGGGCGGTTTCGAAAAGATCACGGCCTCGTCCACGCCGTCGTCGTTGAAGTCAAAGCGCAGGACCGTGTCGAAACGTGGCGCGCCCGTTGCCCCATGGGCCGGGGCGGGCCGGCCCTGCGGTGCATGGGCCACGGTCAGGCGGGTGGGGTCGTAGAGAAAGGCAATCTCTTGTTCGGTATTCGACGCGAAGCCGATCATGGCCTTGCGCAGGCGCAGGTCGTAATGGCGCGCAAAACGTTCAAGTGCGGTGACGGTCGAGCGTTTGTGCGACGTATCCGGTGCCTCGATCACCATGACACCATCGGCGTCAAGCGCGGTCAGGACCAAA
This sequence comes from Rhodobacterales bacterium, assembly GCA_043718085.1. Taxonomy (GTDB): domain Bacteria; phylum Pseudomonadota; class Alphaproteobacteria; order Rhodobacterales; family Rhodobacteraceae; genus Stagnihabitans. Next base: position 2,616 of record JAYSWK010000454.1, on the reverse strand, counting down.
GCGATGGCGTCAAGCTGATCGGCGCGGGTCACCTTGTAGCGCGCCGCCAATTCGTGGTCGAAAAGCGGGCGATCCTGGTCGTCGAACAGGGCATTCATCCATTCGACATTCCAGGTGGCCAGTCGGAGCGGGCGGGACATCAGGCGGCACGCCGGGCCGAGATGGCCGCCCATGCGGCATTGATGGCCTGGATGCGGCCTTCGGCAAGTTTCAGCGCCTCGGGCGGGACACCGCGCGACAACATTACATCGGGATGGCTGGATTTCACCAAAGCGCGCCAGGCGGTGCGGATCTGTGGCAGCGTTGCGTCGGGGGGCACGCCCAGCACGTCATAGGGGTCGCGGGGTGCGCCTTCGACAAAACGGGCGCGCAACTGGGCAAAGCAGCGCGCGTCCAGGCCGAAGCGGCGGGCGACCTCGGCCAGAAAAAGGTCCTCGCCGTCGTGATAGTGACCATCCGCCAGCGAGATGTGAAATAGCCCCTCCATCAGGTCGATCAGGATGTCGCGGTCCTCGGGGCGGAACATGGCGCGGATCTTGATGGCATAGGCGTCAAAGCCCGCCACATCCTGGCGGGCGAGGTTGAAGACGCGGGCGGCGTTCTGCTCTTCGTCCGCAGGTATGGCAAAGACCCGGCGGAAGGCCGCAACCTCGTCACGGGTCACCTGGCCATCGGCCTTGGCCATCTTGGCCCCAAGTGCGATGACGGCGATGGTGAATGCGACCGAGCGTTCGGGGGCGCTTTTGGAGAGGCGGAATTGATCGAAGACCGCGCTTAACCCTTCGCCTTTGGCGAGGGAGGACAGGGCGGTGGCGATGCGGGACCAGATCGACATGGGTGGCAGTCTAGCCGAGGGGCAAGGGGGGCGAAAGGGGCGATGTCTTTCGGAAAAACTTCGTGCTTTATCATTGCTTCCCAGATGGTTGGCGATTCTTGTTAGCCAGAATGAAAGGTTTGACGCAAGCGTCTCTGTGCCGTTGTCCGGCCCCCCCCAAGCCCGTTGCCCCATGGGCAACAGGCCCCCCGTGGAGTATTTGCAAAGGTGCAATTGGGCGAAAATTTTAGGTGAATTTCAGGAGTTTGCGCATCAGGACGAGGTCGATGAAGCGGGAAAACTTGTAACCGGCCTCGGGGATGCGGGCAATTTCGCTGTAGCCCAGGGCGGCGTGAAAGCGGATCGCATCGGGGTTCTCGCCCGAGATGCCGGCGATCATCTGATGGGCGCCGTGGCGGGCGGCGTGATGCTCGACCGCGTGCATCAGGGCGCGGCCCAGGCCGCGGCCCTGAGCCTGGGGGGCAAGGATGATCGTGTGTTCCATGCAGGTGGCATAGCCCGAGCCTGCGCGAAACTGGTCATAGGTGGCAAGGCCCGTGACATCATCGGTGGTGAAGAAGGCGGGGCGGGTGGCGATCATCCGGGCCAGGTCGGCGGGGGTTTTGAGGGTCGAGGTGAAGGTGATGGCGGTGTTCTGGATCCAGGGGTTCCAAAGTGCGGCCAGGGCCGGTGCGTCGGCAGGTGTGGCCTGACGGATCATGGAAAGGCGCGCGTGCCATGCGGCGTGGAGAAGGTGGCGCGCATCGCCTTTTCGGGGCCCTGGATGATCTGGACCCGAGGGTCGATCAGGTTCAGCGCCGCGCGCAGGGCTGCGGCCTGGGGGTGGGCTATTTCAAGACGGGTGAGGCGGATGCCCTGATCGGGCAGGGCCTGGGTCGGGTGATGGGGGGGCTGCCACTGGATCAGGGCCGGAAAGGCACCGTCGAAGGGCAGTTTGCCGTCACCGGGCACGGCCATTTGCCAATGATAGGCCCCGCGCGACAAAGCGACCGGCGTGCCGGTGCCGGGTGGGGCCAGGGCCAGGTCGGTGGCAAGGTCGCAGGTCGCGGCGACCCAATTGGTCAGGCGCGGCGGGCCGGAAAAGTGATCGAGGTCGAACCAGCGCGGCCAGGACGGCGCGGGGGCTGCGGGATCAATGGCGATGACCTCGAGATAAAGATCACCAAGGCTGAGCAGGCGGTTGTGGGTCGCCATGTGGGGGTGTTGACCACCACCTGCAAGCGTCACGCCAAGGGCGGTTTGCAGGGCGTCCACGCCGTCCTGCAGCACTGTGGCGGAAATGGCGATATGGTCGAAGGCCAGCATCAGCCGGGTTCGACGATCAGCGCCTCGGCCCGCATGGCAAGGGCGAGCGAGGCAAAGCGGGCGCGGGCGACTTCGCCGAACAGGTCATGGCCGTCGCGGGTGAGGGTCAGTTCCAGCACGCGTTTCCGGGGCAGCCAGCGCAGGGTTCCGGCCTTGGACGGATCGCCCACGGCGAACATGGCGCCAAAGCGCATGGCTTTGCCAAGGATTTCGGCCTCGGCCATCTGATCGTCGGTCAAAAGGCGGAACAGGGGTTCAAGCCGGCTTCCGGCGCGGGAATTCTTGTAGCGGTGGAGCAGGGACAGGCCCAGAAAGACGCGGCCGGGATGGTCGAGGCCGCCAAGGTTGGCACGGGTGGCGTTGTCAAAGCAGGCCTCGGCCCGGTAGTCGGGATGGGCGCGCCAGGTGGTGTCGTGCAACAGGCAGGCGGCCTTGATCAGGCGCAGCTTTTCCTTGCTGGCCTCGGGGAAAAGTGG
>JAYSWK010000453.1:0-3574 GCA_043718085.1 Rhodobacterales bacterium | reverse complement strand
GCGCCACGATCGGGCGGCCGGCGGCGCGGGCTGCGGCGACTTCGGGGGAAAAGGACAGGGGCAGGGCGGTCATGTGCCGATATCTCCGGAAACATAGGCGGCGGCAGCCTGAATGGCGGCTTGCAGGGCGGTTTTGCGATCGGCCCCGCGGCGTTCGGCCACGATATGCGCGGCCATGAATGTGTCGCCCGCCCCGGTAACGCGGGCCACCAGAACCTTGGGCGGGGTCAGGCTGATCGTGGCCTTGCCCTGGCAGCCGTCGGCCGAGGCATGCCCCCCGTCGGTGACCAGGACCCGGCGCGCCCCACGGGCCAAAAGCGCGTCTGCGGCTTCGGCCGCTGTTCCGGCATCACTTTGACCAAGCAACCGCGCCTCTTCCAGATTGACATAAAGTGTCGCATGGGGATGGGCGAGCAGGGGGCGCAACCGCTCGGCCTTGCCGGGCGAGGCCGGGGCCAGGCGCAGGTCGGCCAGGGCAAAAGCGGGGTGCACGGCAATATCGGCCAGCAGGCTTTCGGTCAGATTGCCGTCCAGCGCAATCATGCCGGTCCAGGGATCTGTCGTCGTGCCAAGGGGCCCATGGATCAGGGGGGCCAGGATCTTGTCGCCGGCCGCCTCCAGCGAATGGGCATCGGCAATGGCGGCGGCAAGTCCGGCGGCGCCTTCGATCGCCATATAGCGGTCGGTCGGCAGGTCGGGTGACCGGTAGGCGTGTTCGGTGATCAACCCCATGCGGGCACAGGCCTGGGTCAGTTCGACCCCCTCGTCATCCTGGCCGATGGCCGTCAGAAGGGCGGGCGTCAGGCCAAAGCGCGCCAAAGTCATGGCGATGTTCATGGCCACGCCGCCCGGCAGCCGCGTGATGCGACCCGGCACATCCGAGCCCAGGCGCAGCGAAAGATGCGTGCGGCCAATGATGTCCCACAGGACCGAGCCTATACACAGGATGTCCGGTTTTGCTGTCATGTCTGGTTGGTGCCAAGCAATGCTGCGAATGGCAAGGCCGAATGGCACCGGGTCCGGGTTTTGCCGGGCAATCACCCTTGCGTGACGTCACGCGTGGGTGAGTGGACTGTGATCGGGGGCTGGGCCAGTCTGGCCCGGATGCGATGTTCAAAGGAGTTCGGCGATGTTGCGATTTGCGATCACCTGTCTGCTGGTCCTTTGGTCGGCCAGCGCCGCACTGGCCGAAAAGGCCTATTTCGCGGGCGGCTGCTTTTGGTGCGAAGAGGCCAATTTCGAAAGCGTGTCCGGGGTGGGGGGCGTGGTTTCGGGCTATATGGGCGGGGCCTCGGCCAATCCGACCTATGACAATCACGCGGGTCACTATGAGGCGGTCGAGGTCAGTTTCGACCCTGGTCGGATCAGCTATGATCAACTGGTGCGGCTTTTTCTGCGCTCGGTCGATGTGACGGATGCGGGGGGGCAGTTCTGCGACCGGGGTGCCAGCTATCGCAGTGCCATTTTTGCCAAGGGAGCCAGGCAGAAGGCCAGTGCCGATGCGGCCGTTCAGGAGGCGTCGGATCAGCTTGGCTATGCAATCGTCACGCCGGTTGTGGACGCGGGGCGGTTCTGGCGGGCCGAGGATTATCATCAGGACTATTACAAGGGCGAGAATTTTGTGCTGACCCGTGCCGGGCCCAAGCTGCAAAAGAACGCCTATGCCTTTTACCGCAAGGCCTGTGGGCGCGATGCGCGCATCAAGGCTGTCTGGGGCCAGGACGCGGCATTCCTGCATTAGGCCGGATCTGGGCGGTGCTAGACCCTTGTCATGGGCGAATTTTGCGTCTTGGATAGGGTTAATGCTTGTTTCAGGATATTCCGGGAAGCTGGCGCTGTGCCGGGGGCCCTGTCTTGAGTGAACCCCCCCGGACCTTCGGGGAGGTTCGGGCGATGGATTGCTTTGACATGCTGGTGATCGGATCGGGTCCGGCGGGGCGGCGGGCGGCGGTGCAATCGGCCAAGCTGGGCAAGACGGTTCTGGTGGTGGACAAGGGGCGCCGGTTGGGCGGGGTGTCGGTGCACACGGGCACGATCCCCTCCAAAACCCTGCGCGAAACGGTGCTGAACCTGTCCGGCTGGCGCGAGCGGGGCTTTTACGGGCAGGGATACCGGGTCAAGCAGGACATTGGTGCCGCTGATCTGGTGCAGCGCCTGCGCAAGACCCTGGACCACGAGGTCGAGGTGCTGCAGCACCAGTTCATGCGCAATTCCGTGCGCCATGCTTTTGCGGCAGCGCGTTTCACCGGTCCTGCCGAGGTCGAACTGACTGGCGAAAGCGGCGAGGTCAGCACGGTTGGTTTCCGCCACGCGATGATTGCCGTCGGCACAAGGCCGCACCGGCCGGCGGAGGTGCCGTTTGACGGCACGCATATCTTCGACAGCGATGAGTTTCTGGAGATCGACCACGTGCCGCGCAGTCTGACGGTCATCGGCGGCGGGGTCATCGGGGTTGAATATGGCACGATCTATTCCGCCCTTGATGTCCCGGTCACGCTGATCGAAAGCCGGGGCAGCATTCTGGACTTTGTCGACCGCGAAATAGTCGAGGATTTCGTGCATCAATTGCGCGACCGGGGCATGACGCTGCGACTGGGCACGGCGGTCAAAAGCGTCGCCCGCGTTCCGAACGGGGTCGAAGTGACGCTGGGCGACGGGCGGCGCATCCGGTCCGAGGTTTTGCTTTATGCGGCGGGGCGCAGCGGCAATGTGGATCTGTTGAACCTGGACGCCGTGGGGATCGAGGTCGATACGCGCGGGCGGATCAAGGTGGACCCGCACAGCTTTCAGACCTCGGTCCCGAATATCTATGCAGCGGGCGATGTGATCGGCTTTCCATCGCTGGCCTCGACCTCGATGGAGCAGGGCAGGGTGGCCGCCTGCCACGCCTTCGGCATGACCCTGCCGCCACCGCCCGCGACATTCCCTTATGGCATCTATGCCGTGCCCGAAATCTCGACCGTCGGGCTGTCGGAAGAAGAGGTGCGTGCCAGCGGCCAAGCCTATGAATGCGGGCTGGCCCGGTTCCGCGAAACCTCGCGCGGGCATATCATGGGGGTCAACACCGGTATTCTGAAGCTGATCTTCGCCCAGGACACCCGCCGCCTGCTGGGCGCCCATATCGTGGGCGAGGGCGCGACCGAACTGATCCATATTGGCCAGGCGGTCATCAATCTGGGCGGCACGGTCGATTTCTTTGTCGAGAACACCTTCAACTATCCGACCCTGGCCGAGGCGTACAAGGTTGCGGGCCTGGATGCCTGGAACCGGATGGGGCGCGGATAGCACGTTCTGGTCCGGGCGACCCTGCAAAGACATATGACGCCAAAAGGTCACCGCGACACTTCGGTCCACAAGGTGCGCCCGACCGTCAAATGAACCTGCGTATCCTGGCATCACAATGGGCCGCGCCATTCCAAAGCGGGATGGTTTTCACGGAACCACTGCACAGTGAAAACGCTGACTCGCGCATTCGCTGAAGCGAGAATTTCGACAGTCTTGCTTTGACGAGAGCAAGACACGCTTTAACGCGGGATGAGTTTGCATGGAATCGAAAAACGCTGCCTCTCGCATT
>JAYSWK010000452.1:0-8974 GCA_043718085.1 Rhodobacterales bacterium | reverse complement strand
TCTATCTTGCCTCGGACATGGGTGCCTGCACGACGGGCGAGGTCATCCGGGTCGATGGCGGCTTCCACGTTCTTGGCATGCCGCAACAAGAGGCGCTGTGACCGACGGTGCTTGAGCTGGTCCTTTCCCTGTGCCTTTTGTCCGGCACGTGGCTGACGCTGCAAGGCGGCTGGCGCGGCGCGGGCGGTTTCCAGATTGCGGGATTTGATGTCAACGGGGTCGGCATGGGGGCGCTGGCGGTTGCGGCGGCCATGTATTTCTTTGGGGTTCTTTATGGCATTGCCTTGATCATTGCCGTTGTCATTCACGAATTTGGCCATGTCGCGGCCTTCCGCGTTTGCGGCCATTCCGATGCGCGGTTCCGGCTGATCCCCTTGATGGGCGGCGTGGCTATTTCAAATCAGCAGCCTGCCAGCGCCGACAAGGCTTTTTTCATCACGTTGATGGGGCCCGCGATTTGCCTGGCCCCCATGGTTTTGTGCTTTGCGCTGTCGGAGGTGCTGTATCAATACCCGGCCGAATGGGCGATCTATGCGGCGAATTTCCTGTTTGTTCAGGGCATGGTCCTGGGATCGTTGAATTTCTTCAACCTGTTGCCGCTTTGGCCGCTGGATGGCGGAAAGGTGACCCAGCGGCTAGTGTATACATTTGCCCCCAGCATGACCCGAACCGTGTCCTTGGGCATGACGGTGCTTGCGGTTGCTTTGTGCGTGCTGACTCGGTCCTTCTTCCTTTTGTTCTTTGTGTTGATCTCCTGGCCCAGCCTGATGCAATCCGAACAACTGCTGGCCCGGCAGCGCGACATGTCAATCCGCACCGCCCTTTTGTCCCTGGCCTGCTATCTGACCACGGCGGCCGCCTTTTTCATGGGCGGGTTCACCTTTCTGCAAAGCTTTCTGTGACCGAAGGGAATCAACTTGCCACGCGGTTCGCTTCCTGTTTATACTTATCATACTAGCTAACTATTTGAACCGGAGATCGCCATGCCTCAGCTGATATTCGTCAATCTTCCCGTCACCGATGTCGCCCGCAGCCGCAAATTCTATGAAGCCCTCGGCTACAAGATCAACGAGCAGTTTTCGGACCCGACGGCTGCCTGTGTGGTCTTGTCCGAGACGATCTATTTCATGATCCTGAACCATGAAAGGTTCCAGGGTTTTGCCAGCAAGCCCTTGGCCGATCCGGCCAAGACGACAGCGGTGATGATCGCCCTGAGCCAGGACAGCCGCGCCGCTGTCGATGCTTTCGCGGCTGCCGCGCTGAAGGCCGGCGGGTCGGAACCCAAGCCCGCACAGGACATGGGCTTCATGTACAACCGCACCATCGCGGACCCTGACGGAAACGTGCTGGAACCGATGTGGATGGATCCGGGTGCCGTGCAGGGTTAAGTCACGGTTGACAGGAAATTGGACTTACAGGGGTGCTGCGCCTTCAAGCGCCGCCCCTTTCGCATCAGCAGGAAGGATTTGCGCGATCCTGGCCCGAAAGCTTGCGGGATAGCCGATCCGGATATTCTGCCATACGGCCAGAAAACCGGCGGTGGAAAGCCGGACGCGGGCACCGTTCGCATAAGCCTCCCAAACCTCATCATCAATCAGGCGTTGCTGATGCTGGACAAAGGCGCTGTAAGTCATCGACATGAGGATGGCGACGCATTCGGTGAACTCCAGCTTTTCCACCTCGGTCATGTCGGGGTGCATCGCGCAGCCGCGCAGATAGACCTGCGCATTGTTCAGGATGACCGAAAAGACCTGTTGTTCCAGCGACATCAGCGACTGGACGGTGGCCCCTTCGATGGCAGACGCGTTGCGGCGGATTTCGTAGACCACGAAGGTAACGGAGATCAAACCACCGATGACCCCCAGAACGGTTGCCACAGCGGTGACCAAGGTCCAGTCGATTTCCATGATCAGCCTGTTTCCGAGTAATCTTTGCCCAAAGCTAGGGCCAGACAGGCCACCGGGTCAATTGAAACCAGAGCACGGGTATGGAGCGGGTGACGGGAATCGAACCCGTGTCTTTAGCTTGGAAGGCTAAGGTCTTACCATTACACAACACCCGCGCTGGCCCCGATATAGTCGCGGCGCGCACCGGGCGCAAGCGGGCGAAGCGCCGTCCAGGGGCGGCGGCGGCTGCAACAAGGGGCACAAATATTCTGAATCACGCATAATTTTCTTTGACAGGGACAGGACAAGACGCATGATTCCGGGTGTTGGTGGTTGTTGGGTTCCGGGAACATATGGGCAAACACCCCCGGTCCGCTACAATTGCGGCGCTGATCCGCCTGGCCCAAGGCCGCGCAGGATCGGACAAAATGAAACGACGGCTCAAAAAGAGCCGCAGCAGTAAACGAGGCAGAACACATGACGGTTATCAATCAGTCGGGCGTCAGCTCGCCCTTTTCTTTCGCCGTGACCGGGGATGAATATGTCGTCGCGGGCGTTATCACCAACTTGGGTGGTGCTGGAGTTTCGGTGATTTCATCGGCCCAGGCGGGCAACAAGATCACGAATGCGGGCCAGATCAGCAGCCTGGGCACAGGCGATGCGATCACGCTGCTGGGCGGGGGCACGGTATCCAACGCGGGCGTGATTTCCGGCGCGATCACCACGACATCGACCATGACCTTCACCAACGCGGCGGCGGGGCGCTTCGCGGGTTTTGTCGTCAGCAGCCAGGACGCGCTGAGCCCTGGAAGCGTGATCACCAACCGTGGCACGATGGTCTTCAACGATGCCTTGGGTGGCAGCGCCCATGTCGCGGGGGCGGTGATCGGGCTTGGGGCCAGCAACGACACGGTGGTCAACAGCGGCAAGATTGTCGGCGACATCCTGCTGGGCGGCGGCAATGACATCTTTGACGGCCGGGGCGGCAGCGTATTGGGCACGGTCAACGGCGGATTGGGGGACGACCTTTACTATCTGTCGCAAGCCACGACGATCGTGGATGGCGGCGGTTTGGACAGCGTCAATGCCCGGTTCTCGGCCACCTTGGCCAGCGGGATCGAAAACCTGACCCTGGGCGGCTTTGGCAATTTCTATGGCACGGGCAACAGCCTGGCCAATGTGATGACCGGAAATGGCAGCAACAACGGGCTGGACGGGCAGGGCGGCAATGACACCCTGCTTGGCGGGGTTGGCAATGACACGCTTTTGGGCGGCACCAACAATGACAGCCTGGATGGCCAGACCGGAAATGATGCGGTCAGCGGCGGCTATGGCAACGACATCGCGGCGGGCGGCGATGGCAATGACAGGGTGAACGGCGACACGGGCACGGATGCGCTGTCGGGCGGCACGGGGCTGGATACTTTGGACGGCGGCATCGGTGCCGATACGATGGATGGCGGCGATGATGCCGACCTGATGATCGGCGGCGCCTTTGGCACGGATGTGATGATGGGCGGGCTGGGGGCCGACACGTTCCGCTTCCTGACCGCGAGCGACAGTTTCGCGACCCTTGCGGCCGATGTCATCACCGATTTCGTCGCAGGCGTCGACAAGATCGACCTGAGTGCCCTGACCGACACCCCGCTGGCCTTCATGGGAAGCGCCCTTTTGTCGATGAGTGTGGCCAGCGTCCGGGTCACGGCTGGCAGCGGCGGAACAACGGTGATCTCGGTCGATCTGAACCATGACCGGACCGCGGATATGCAGATCATCCTGACGGGTGCCCTGGCCCTGACGGTGACGGATTTCCTGCTGTAAAAGGCAAGGCAATTGGCGGCAGAATCTGTCTGCCGCCGCTTTCGCAAAGGCGATGTCCAAGTTTTGGACATCGTGTTTTATTCTTTATTCACAATGGGTTGGTGATTTCTGTTAACCGGGTGGAAAGGTTTGACCAGTTCCTGGCACGATTCTTGCTTGTGCAGGTCGAAAACAATAATAAGATGTTGTAATACCTAAATAAAACATCGTTCTGCCTTGCAATCATGCGCCAAGGGGCGGGGGGCTGCCCATCGCACCGCGCTGAGCGCGGCGTCACAGGGGATCGACCAGATGCGGCCCCTGGGCGCGGTTGGAATTGACGGCAGGGTCCACCCTGTGCGACCGAAGCACCCCGGCCGCCGTGGGGCGCATCAAAAGGGCCGCCCCATGGCCCGCTTCGCCCAGCCACAGGGGCCAATCGTCCCGCTCTAGAATGACCGGTTCGCGGTCATGGATGCCGGTCATGTTGGGCCCGCCGTCCACGGTGACCGTGGCCAGGGTATCCATTTCGCCCCAGTGGCTGTAAAGCGCACCCAGGGCCATGGGCGTGCCGTCGCTGCGGGTGATATACCAGGGCAGGCGGCTGCCGTTCGGCCCGGCACTCCATTCATAAAAGCCGCTGACGGGCAGGATGCAGCGGCGCTGGCGGATGGCCTCGCGGAAGGCGGGTTTTTCGGCCACGGTGTCGGCGCGGGCATTGATGATCAGTGGGCCGTCATTCGGCGCCTTGTACCAGGACGGGACAAGGCCCCAGCGCAGGGTGCGCAGCCGTCGGACCCCGGCGTCCGAGGTTACCACGGCGACCGAATTGGTCGGACAGATGTTGAAGCGCGGGCTTTCGGGCAGGTCATTGCCCGCGACAGCGTCAAACAACGCCGCCAACGCCTCGTTCGGATCGGTCAGGGTGATGCGCCCGCACATGGGGGCAAGGGTAGCGCAAGGCACGGGGCTGGGGAACCCCGTGGGGCCAACCGATTTCTTCGAAGAAATCGGAACGGAGCCGTTGAAGGCTCCGCTGCGGAATTTCCTGGAAATTCCGCTTAAAGCGTGTCTGGTCCCCGTTTAATCGAAAATCGCTGCCTCTCGCCAAGGCTCGAACGCGATTTTCGATCTTCCTGTTTCAATGAGAACCAGACACGCCCTAGGTGGGCAATTGCCGCATCGGGGGGAGTGAAATTCGCCCGTCTTTGCGCTAGGCTTGCCCGATGACACGCGGACGAATACCCCATGATGATGTTCTGACCCCGGCGGAATGGCGGGCGACCGAACTGGTGCGCCATGGCATGACAACCAAAGCCATTGCCGCCCAATTGGGCATCAGCCTTTACGCGGCGCGGGCCCTGGCGCGGGCGGCGCAGGCCAAGCTGGGCCTTGCCGACCGTGCGGCCCTGCGCCACTGGGACGGGATCCGCAAGGACAGCAAGCGCACATCCACTGTGGAGGGCGACATGAGCCTGTCAGGGCGCATCAGCCAGATATCGCGGCAGGTCGAGGTTCTGGACCGCGCCCGCGCCTTTTGGCGCGATACTTTGGGGCTGACCGAGCTTTACGCCTTTCCGGGCATGGCATTCATCGACCTTGGCGGCACGCGGCTGATGCTGCGCCAGACCGGGCAGCGCGGGGCGGCGGATATCCTGTATCTTTCGGTGTCCGACATCGGGGCCGCCCATGCGGGTCTGGCGGCCAGGGGGCTGGTGTTCAGCGGCGCCCCGCACATGATCCACCGTCATGGCGACGGGACCGAGGAATGGATGGCGTTCTTCAAGGACGACGAGGGGCGCGATCTGGCGCTGCATGGCTTCGTCAGGGCCTGACGCCGGATCAGACAGCTAAAGCGGAATGAGTTTGCATGGAACCGAAAAACGCTGCCTCTCGGATGTGCTCGAACGCGCATTTCGATGAGCTTGTTTCCATGTAAATTCATCCCGCTCTAATGCCGCAGAGGTTGAGGCTGTTCACTGGGTTCTGCGAAACTTGCCTCGCCCAGGGAAAACAGATCCTCCAGGAAATAGGCGGCCAGTTCGGACCGGCTGGTCAGGCCGGATTTGCGGTAGACGTTCTGCGCCTGCTGGCGGATCGTCGCCTCGGACGTGCGGCGCAAGCCGGCGATTTCGCGCAAGCTGGCCCCCTTGAGCAGAAGGCCCGCCACATCCGCCTCGGCGGCGGTCAGGTTCCAGACGGTGAACTGGGCTTCGATGGCGCGCGACAACCCATCCAGAAAGCGGCGGCTTTGCATCCGCCAGGCGCGCCCCTCGTCCGTGGCCCGCTCAACGGCGCTTTCAAGATCCTCGGTGCGTTGGTAAAGCCGCGACAGGCGCAGGACCAGGGCGGCGGCGGCGAACATCACGCTGATCATCATCAACCGGTCGATGAAATCGGCCAGGGGGCCGGGCAGGCCCGACAGGCCCTGATCCACGACATAGTCCAGCGCCGACATCAGGGCGGACAGGCCGATCAGGCCGCCGATGGCCATAAGGATGATGGTGCTTCTGCGCATGGGACCCCCCTTGATGTGGGGCCATAGTGCCAGAGGCCGCCGCGGCTGACCATCCGACATTTGGCGGATCGCGGGTTTTGGCCCAGGACAGCGCCGTCTTGGCCCTTTGGCGGATTTGCGGCGCGGGGGATGGCACGCAACCTTGACCCAGCTCAATTCCGGGCCTGATGGAGATGATCATGAAATACGCGATGCTTTTGACCGGCTGCGCCCTGTTTGCCGCGACGACCGCCGTGGCGGGACCGGTTCTGCCCGTGTTCGACCCGGCCAATTTCGACGCGGGCGCGGCTGTCACAAACCCGTGGTTTCCGCTGGCACCGGGCTATGTGCGCGAATACCTTGGCACGGCCGAGGGCGCCGATGGCAAGCCCGTGCAGGAAGTCGACATCCTGACCTATGTCGGCGCGGGAGCGGTGATCGGCGGGGTGCAGACGGTGATGGTGCTGGACAATGCCTGGCAGGGCGGCACCCATGTCGAAGAGGCCAAGGACTATTACGCCCAGGACCGCGACGGCAATGTCTGGTACCTGGGCGAGGATGTGACCAATTTCACCTATGATGCCGCGGGCCAGCTGACCGGCACCAACGGCCACGGAACCTGGCGGATGGGTGTGAACGGGGCCGTGCCTGGCTATGCCATGCCCGCCGATCCGCAGCCCGGTTTCACCTATGAACAAGAACACTCGCCCAAGGACGAGGCGCTGGATGTCGGCGAAATCATGGGCCTGGACGGCAAGGTCGCGGGGCCGACAGGCGAATATGCCGGGGTCCTGATGGTGTTTGAAACCAGCCAGATCGACGCCGACCTGCGCGAGGTCAAGTACTATGCCAAGGGCATCGGCATGATCCGGGTCGAGGAAAATGTCGACCAAAGCCGCGCCAACCCCGAGGCGTCGGCCGATCTGGTGCGCTATCTGGACTGAGGTCAGTCGCGCCGAAAGGTCAGGTAATGGGGCAGCCGCCCCTCGCGCAGGGCCTTTTGTTCATAGCGGGTGGACAGCCAATCCTCCCAGGGCACGCCGCCCTGGGAGGTCAGGGTGAAGCCGGCCTTGGGCACCTCGTCCAGCGTCTGGCGGACATAGTCGGGAATGTCGGTGGCCACGCGAAATTCGGCCGCCGGTTCCAGGACGCGGGCCAGGTCGGTCAGATATCCGGGCGTCACAAAGCGGCGGCGGTGGTGGCGGGCCTTGGGCCAAGGGTCGGGATAGTTCAGAAACGCTTTGGCGACGCAGGCCGGAGGCAACACTTCCAGAAGGTCGCGCACATCGCCGGGGTGGATCGTCAGATTGTCCAGGCCTGCATGGCGGATCTTGCCCAGAAGCATGGCGATGCCGTTCACAAAGGGTTCACAGCCGATCAGGCCGACCTGCGGGTAACGCGCCGCCATATGCACCAGATGCTCGCCGCCGCCGAAGCCGACTTCCAGCCACAGGGGTTTGGGGGCGAAGGGGTTGGTGATGGGCGCACGGGCCGGATTATCCTCGCGCGTCACCTGGGGCAGGGTCAGGGGGCCAAGGTCCTGGGCCAGATAGTCCTTTTGGCTGGCCCGCAGCGTCTTGCCCCTGATACGGCCATAGAAATTGCGACGTTCTGGTGTAGGATCGGTCATGGCGGGCCCTGGCTGCAGCGAAGGCGCAGATAGGCCGAGGCGCCTGGATAGGTCAAGCGAGGATGCTGCATGGCACGGCAAATGTCCCTGACGCCAGATCACCTTGTCCGGACACACCGGGTAATGGTTGATCCGGGCGCTGCGGCGGGGCCGCTGCAAACCGACGCCGACTATGACGAATGGTTGCGGATGATGCTGGGCAGCCACCCGGCCCCCGACCAGCCGACGCGCCTTTTTGCCTATGGGTCGCTGATCTGGAAACCCGAGATTCCGCATGTCGCCGAATGTCCGGCCCGCGCGCATGGCTGGCACCGGTCCTTTTGCCTGCGCCAGGTCCGCTTTCGCGGATCGCCCGAATTTCCGGGCCTTATGATGGCCCTGGACCGTGGCGGGTCGTGCCAGGGAATGCTGTACACGCTGCCGCAGGACGATCTGCCGGGCCAGTTGAACCGCCTGTTCCGCCGCGAGTTCACGGTGAAGCCCATCACCAACATGCCGCGCTGGATCTGGGTCATAGCCGAGGGACGGCGGCAGCCCGCCCTGACCTTTGTGATGAACCGCGCCTCGACCAATTACGCCGGGCGTCTGTCGCCCCAGGCCGTCGCCGATGTCCTGGCCCGTGCCTGTGGCCATATCGGCAGCGGGGCCGAGTATCTGTATAACACCGTCAGCCATCTGGAGGCCAAAGGCATACATGACAGCGGGCTGTGGAAGTTGCAGCGCCTGGTGGCCGATCGGATCGGGGCTGCCGGGCGCCGCGTATAAGGGACGCCGTCAATGGCGCCGTTGCGGATTTTCCGGCAAATTCGCGGCCGTGCTTGCCTTCTGGGCGCGGCAGGCGGCATGGGATAAAGCGGGCGACAGGTCAAGAGCAAAGGCGCGGATTGCCGCATGGTCAGGTCGCGACGATCCTTGATCGGCGGCCTGGTATTTTGCATGGCCGGGTTTCCGGCAAAGGGCAGATGATGGCCTTGAAAGGTATCGGTTCCGGCTTTGGCCGAACGGGGCCGATGTCCCTGAAAGTTGCGCTGGACATTCTGGGGTTCGGATCTTGCCATCATATGGCCGACACACCGAACTCCCGCCCTGCCTGGGCTTGGGAAAGGCGGCCGGAAATGACTGCCAAGGCCATCTCCTCTCGACGAACCGGCGTAAGACGGG
>JAYSWK010000451.1:0-3581 GCA_043718085.1 Rhodobacterales bacterium | reverse complement strand
TCAGTTCAAACCGCACCCGCCCCAGTTCGGCCGGGTCCAGCATCAGTTCGACGCGATCCTCTTGCCCGGCATGGGCGGCGGCTTTGGCCATGGCGGCGGGCAGATGATGCGGCATGGCATGGGCGGCCGGGCGCAGCGTGGTCGATGTGGCGTCAAGCGGGGCGGCCGCATCATGGCGCACTGCCTTGTCCGCCACGCCGGTCGCAAGGGGCGGCCAAGCTTGGCGGTCGCTTTCCGGCACCGGTGGCGCGGGCGTGTGTGGCAGATCAGGGCCGGGGAAAGGCGGGGCCTTGGCATGGGCTTTGGCCGGATCAGCCGGGGCCGGTGAGGCCGCCTGTCCACGCTGGATCTGATCCGGAACGACCGCTTGACCATTGGCCTGCCGGGGCATGTCTGCCTGCAGGGCGCGGGGGGCGGGCATGGCGGCTGCCGGACCGCCCTGCGCCGCCATTTCGGCCCCGACCGCCTTGGCGCGGGGCGTAACAAGCGGGCCGGGCAGCGGCGCGGGGGGCAACGGCGCGGGGGGCAGCGGCGCGGGGGACAGCGGGTCCTGCGACAGCCAGTGCAGGGTCTGCAAAGCCAGCGCCAGAGTATCCAGACCGGGCGCTGGCATCGGCTTCGCAGGGATGATCGGCAGGGTCTGGACCCCCATGTTCCGGCCCGGCGCAAGCGAGGTCGGTTTGTCCGCAGGCGGCGCGACCGTTGATGCGGGTGCCGCGACGCGGACAGGCTCTGCCGGGTCCGCCGGAGCCTGTTGCTGCGGGGCAGGTTCGGGACGGAATTCCACGGCGCCACGGCGCTTGAAGTTTGGTGCCGAGGCCTTGTGATCCGACCGATCGACGATCCGCCCGGCCCTGGCGGGCGCAGGTGCCACCGGGCCGTGCGTCACAGGGGGCAAAGCGGTGGGGTTCGGGCTTTGCCCTTGCCAGATCGCACGAAACGCGGGTGGGACATCGCCAGCGGGTGCCAGGGTGGGATCGTCCTGGCCCTTGGCCGGGGCCATCGGCCCGGCGTCATGAACCGGCGGCGGTTTATGGGGGTCGGGTGCCTCAGGCTGCGCCAAAAGCGCGCCGTCGCCTGCAAGGGCCTGAAGCATCGGGCGCGGCGGCGGGGCCAAGTCCGGGCTTTCTGCAACCCAGCCGATCCTGCCACTCACGGGTGGCGGGTTGGCCTGCGGACCGGCCTTTGGCGTGGGACCATCGACAGGCCGGGCCGTCGTTGGTTGCGGCAGGTCGGCTTGCAAGGGGGGGCTGCGATCCGTTGACCTTGCGTTGACTTCAATGACCAGCGGCGTGTTGCCCAAAGGTGCGGTCCTGTCTTTTGGCGCTGCAGTCGCAGGACCCCGGTCGTTGGCAACACCAGGCGCAGGGGCTGTCGGCACCTCAAGCGCCGGAACCGTTGCGGGCATGGCAGGTTCAACCTGCGCCGTAACCGTTGTGGCCACGGGCGCGGGCGGCAGGGGCCGCAGCTGAAAACCCAGCGCAAGCCGCATCATCGGATCTGCCGCAACCGCCCGCGCGGGCCGGATCTGGCGCGGGACATCGCCCGGCTGCGGCGGCGGGGCAAACGGGCGCAGCACCGGGGCCTGTTCCCGGACCGGCATTGGCACGACCTGACCCGGCGCGGGCTGCATTCTGACCCGCGATGCGTCCTGGGCGGGCCGGGCAGGTTCTGCATCGGTCATGGGCGGGGTTGCCGCCTCCGACGCTTTTGCGTCAGCGGGGTGATCTTGACGGATCAGCAGGCCAGGCGCGGGTCGGCTTTTGGTAGCCAGGCCCGTTTCCAGGACCGGACCCGGTGCGATGCCCGTTTGCGGCCCTTTGACCCTGGCCTGAGGGCGCGGCACGGGGTCGCCGGTTTTGACCGGGGCGGGGCTTGTCGCTGCGGCGGGCGGTTCCCGCTGCACCGGCAGGCGGGACCGGGGCGGAAGGGCCGTCGTCACCGCGTCGGGCAAGGCGACTGGCGCGCAAGCATCGGGTGAAATGTCAGGCCTGGCATTCGCGGGCGCAAGGGCCTTCCGCGCAGGTTCGGGCGGGGCGGCTGTCTTCGCATTGTTCGGCGGCGCAGCTGGCAGCGGATTGTCGGGCCGCGGGGCCGCGACTTCGCCCGTCCCAATCGCGCCGGCCTGATCTGGGCGGACCACGGGTCCGGGGGCCGCCTTGAGGCCGTCGCCTGCTGCCTGGGCCGGATTGCAAGCGTCGGACGCCAGCGGCGTTTTGGGAATGGGCAGCGGGATGGTCATGACCTCGGCGCCCGAAACCGGCGCGGTCGAGGTTTCGCCCGCCACAGGATCCATCGGCCCCGCATCTTTTGCCCTTGGCGGCCTGTGGCCCTGCATCGGTCCGGGATCAACGGCAACGGCAGGCCCGGACTTTGGCACGGCCAGGACGCCGATGATCGCCTGAATTTGGGGTTCTGCGGTGGATGCGGCCCTGCCATGGGGTGTCGGGGCGTGATCCGGGATCACGACAGAACGATCGGTGACCTGGGGCAGAACCGCCGCGACCCCATCCTCCGGCACGACGGGCCAACCAGCCACCGGCAGCGGCACCGCGCTGACCGGCAGAACGTCCGCCAGGCCTTCAGGCGCGGTGGCCGGGCTGTGCTGGCCCTGCACCGGGGCGGCGTCGGGCGGATCCCCACTGGGACCCCCACTGGGACCCCCACCAAGAACCGCCATTGCGACAGGCCCGGTTTTCCCCACACAATCGGCCATTTCAGCCGCGAAATCCGGCGCGCCCGCTTGGGCGGCATTATCCGCCGCCAATGGCCACGAGGTTTTTTCGACGGGCCCCGCCTTGGCCAGGATGTTCAATGCAATCATGATTCCGACTTCTGCCGTGCTGGTCGGATCATTCGGCCAAATCGTTACCACCTGTTTACCGGGCAAGCCCATAGTGGCGAAAATCCGTTGCAATTGGAGCCCCCCATGCAACCCCTTCCGGTGACCCCACCTGCGGCCAAAGCCGCCGATCCGATCGACGCCAAGCGCCGGGAATTGCTGATGGAAAAGGCCAGGTCGCTGGAAACGGCCTTTCTGTCCGAAATGCTGTCCCATGCCGGGCTTGACGCCGCCGAGGGTGCATTTTCGGGGGGAATCGGCGAAGAACAATTTGCCTCTTTCCTGCGTGAGGCGCAGGCAAAAGCCATCGTGGACCGCGGCGGAATTGGCCTTGCGGAAAAATTCTTTCAATCCTTGGTA
Organism: Rhodobacterales bacterium; assembly: GCA_043718085.1. Classification (GTDB taxonomy): domain Bacteria; phylum Pseudomonadota; class Alphaproteobacteria; order Rhodobacterales; family Rhodobacteraceae; genus Stagnihabitans. Next base: position 379 of record JAYSWK010000451.1, on the reverse strand, counting down.
AGGAAAGATCATGCCAGCGAATGACGCGCAGAACGCGCCCGAGGCCGCCCGGCTTCTGGACCAGACCTATGAGGCGCTGCTGAAATCCGACTATGCGGCGCTGGGCGGGCTTTCGACCCATCTGGAGCGGGAATTGCAAAGCCCCTCGCGACGGCTGACCCAGGCTGACCTGGGGTTGATCCGGCGCAAGGCCCTGCGCAATGCCGCCGTGTTGCAGGCGGCCCAGCGCGGCATCAGATCGGCGCAGCGGCGCCTGGATGAGATCCGCACGACCGCATCGGGACTGGTCACTTACGACCGCAGCGGGCGGCGGGCCGAGGTCAGCGAAAACCGCAACCTGGCGCAGCGGTATTAAAGCGGGATGGGTTTTCATGGAAGC
>JAYSWK010000046.1:0-2435 GCA_043718085.1 Rhodobacterales bacterium | reverse complement strand
CGCCTCGCTGATCCCGCACAAGGGCGAGCGCAAGACGGCCGCCAGCGCCAGATTGTCGTCCGGCGTGTCCAGAAAGGACAAAAGTGCCATCAGATCCTTGACCGCCAGTTCCGCCGTCAGCTTCAACCGGTCCGCGCCGGCGATGGGCAGGTCCTGTTTCTTGCAGGCGCGGATGATCTCGCCGAACAAACCGTTCGACCGACCCTGCACCAGAATCAGGAAATCGCCCGCATGAACCCGCCGCAGCCCGTCCTGCGCCTGGATCATCGTGCCTACCGCCAGCAACCGGGCAGTCTCGGCAGCGATCCTTTCGGCCAGTTGCGCGAAATGGTGACTTGGCGCGATCAGGTCGATCGGGTCTTCGAACGGGCGCTCTTCGGCCTTGTCATTGGGCGCGATCAGGGGCCACAGATCGACCCGCCCCGGCAATGTGTCGCGGAATGCGATATGGGCAATTTCCGGCCCCAACGCCGCCGCATCGCAGCCCTGCAGCGCCGCATCGACAAAACCCAGAATGGCGGGCGAGGATCGGAAGGAATGCTCCAGTTTCAGGCTCTGAAACAGCTGATCCGCCGCCTCGAACCGCTGCTTGAACGTGGTGTGCTTGTCTTCGAAGGCGGCCACATTGGCCCCTTGAAACGAATAGATTGACTGCTTTTGGTCGCCCACAACGAACAGCGTCCGTGGCGCATCCCGTGCCCCCTGACCTGCCGTAAACTCGGCCGTCAGCAATTCGATCACCCGCCACTGGCCGGGGCTAGTGTCCTGCGCTTCGTCCACCAGAACATGGTCGATCCCGCCATCCAGCCGGTACAGAACCCAGGCCGCAACCGACGGGTCGGTGACCAGATCGGTCGCCTTGCTGATCAGATCGTCGAAATCCAGCCAGCCACCCTGCGCCTTGCGCGCCGCATAAAGCGGCAGGAAAGCGCGGGCAAACCGGGTCAGTGCCGCCGTCTTGCGCGCGGCCTGCAGGCTGATCCGCCGTTCCCGCGCCGCCTCGACCCGCAGCATCAGATCGTTCAGCTTGGGCAAGGCATCACCAAGCAAAGGGCGTTGTTCCTTGGTCGGAAAGGCGTCGATCTTGGCCCCAAAAGGCGCTTTGGTCTTTTCCCGATACAGAAAGACGCTTTCCAGCCGCTCCAACAAATCCAGATCGGCTTTGTCAAAGGGCAGACCGACCAGCCTGTCGCGCGCTTTCACATCCGACTTCCCCCCCTGCGCCAGCACGTCCAGAAGCCGGCCGAACCAGACCTCCACCCCCAAGGTGACGCTTTGCGCCAGTTCCCGCTCGGCAGCGGCGAAATCAATGGCGCTGAGATCGTCTCTGATATCGCGGAAAGCCTGCCTTTGCCCGATGATCTGCTCGATCAGCGCCATAAAGTCGTTGCCCGAAAACTCGCGCGCAATACCCGCCACGACATCAGGGGCAAGCCCATCGGCCATCTGTTCCAGAATATCCTGACGCAACAGTCGCCCCGCCCGTTCGTCCAGCTCACCAAAGCGTGGCGACACACCTGCCTCCAGCGGAAAGCGCCGCAAAAGCGTGGCGCAAAAGCTGTGGATCGTCTGGATGCGCAACCCGCCGGGGGCCTCGATGGCGCGGGCGAACAGCCGCCGCGCCCGGGCCAGATGCGCGTCATCCATCCGCTCTTCGCCCAAGGCGGCCAAAGCCTGCCGCAACGCACCGTCCGGCTTCATCGCCCATTGGCCAAGCGTCTTGAACAGCCGGTTCTGCATCTCGGACGCGGCCGATTTGGTATAGGTCAGGCACAGAATCCGCTGCGGTTCCACATCCTGCAACAAAAGCCGCGCCACCCGGTCGGTCAGAACCCGCGTCTTGCCCGACCCCGCATTGGCCATCAACCAGGTTGAGCTGTCGGGCCGCGAGGCGCGCACTTGTCGTGACGTGGCGCTGTCAGTGGTCATCGCCATCCCCCACCATGATTCCCTTGGCCCGGTCGGACATCTGCCATTCGCCAAAGCGCGACAGATGGTCGTAGTCGCGGGCGTAACGCGTCTCGAACACCGCACTTCGTGCCGCATATCCGGTGCTGCGTTGGGCGTAACGGTCGATCAGCTGGCAGAACCGCGCCCATTGTTCGTCAAGCTTGGCGCTGTCGATCTCGGTTTCCACGGCCTTTTCGCTCGCCCCCAGCCCGATATAGGTGATCCGTGCGACCTCGGCCTGGCCCGCCTCGGCAAAACCGCCACGTTCGGCCATGGTGGCGGCCAGCAAAAGCTGCTTGTCAAACAACTCCTGCTGGGCGGCGCTGGGCGGTGTGCCGTTCTTGTAATCGATCAGATGCAGCCGACCGTCGGGCAACCGGTCGATCCGGTCGGGTGTGCCAAACAGGGTAAAGCCGCTGTTGCCAACCGGGATCTGCCCCTTTTCCTCGATCAAGATCGGGGTGCCGCCGTGTTTGCCATCCTGT
>JAYSWK010000450.1:0-9000 GCA_043718085.1 Rhodobacterales bacterium | reverse complement strand
GGGCCAGGTCATTGCCGTCGCCCGCATAGACCGCGTCATTGCCAAGGCCGGCATAGATGCTGTCATTGCCCGCCCCGGCGCGGATGTGATCGTCATTGCCCGAACTGCCCGCAAGGCCCGCGTCGTTGTTGTCGACCTTGTCGGTCCCGCCGCCGACCGCCTCGGTGTATTTGCCGTCGATCAGATCGCCTGCCGCCGTGCCATCGATATAGCCGTCGTCGAACCCGGTGACATACCGGTCCGCGCTCATGCCGGAATAGGTATCACCCGCCACAGAGTTCAACTTCAGCGAAACGATGGGCTTGGCCTCATAGACCGCCTCGTCCATGCCCGCTGCCGGATCGGGCGCCAGATAAAGGTTTCCCGCCGTATCCTGCGCAATCACCGCCGTCACCGTGCCCGATGTGCCATCGGCATAGGTGACAGTTGCTTTGTAAACGACCGAGGCGTCAAAGGTATATGTGGTCGTGCCTGCGCCGATATTGGTCGAGAACTGATCGTTCGAGACCGAATTGTTCTGGTCAAGCACCCCACCCACGCCACCCTTGTCCATCGTGGTGACCGAGGTGATCTTGGAAAACAACGGCGTGCCGGACGATCCGAAGGTCTGGCCGACCAGGGTCTTGGCATTTTCGGCGACGTTATTGCCTTCCGTAGGGTCCAGCGAGGTGCTGGAATTGCCCAGGGAAATCCAGTTGAACGTTGTAGCCATGACCATCCCCTCGCATGTTTGCAAGGATGCCAGGGCAAGTCAGGGCAGGTCCCGACGCCGAAAGCTGTTCACCCAAGCACCAGCGCGCAAGCGTCCCCGGCCCGAAAGAAGTGAACCTTTTGGCCTAACTCGATGTTAAACTCGGCTTTTTCGGAAAACTTGCACGAGCGTGATGCGCTGTGTCTGACCCAGGGCCGGATGGTGCGGATGAAAGGACTCGAACCTTCACTCCGGTTAAGGAACAGCGACCTCAACGCTGCGCGTCTACCAATTCCGCCACATCCGCACGATCCGGCCTCGGGTGCGGGGTATTTAGCCAAGGTCAGGGCAAGGGACAAGCGGATTTGCACGGACGCCCGGCTTTTTCCTGCACGGCCCGTCAGTCATAGCTGACCACTTCAATCTCGACCCCGTTCTCCTCGGTGAAGTAGAACCTTTGCCCGGGTTCGTAATTGCCATGGTTTTCCGTGATGTAGCCTGCATCGGTAATGCGCTTTTCGGCCAGTGCAAGGTCATCGACCACGACCGCGATATGGTTCATGGCGCCGCGTGTTCGGTAGCTGTCGACCGGTGCGGCCTGGGCGTCGCCATAGCTGAACAGGGCCACATAGCTGTCCGGGCTGCCGACATGGACCGTCCGCCCGACCTGCATGCCCTTGCCCGACCAGCGCACCTGCCAGTCAAACAGGCGGCACAGCAGGGCTGCGGTTGCATCCGGGTCAGCCACGGTGATGTTCACATGTTCAAGTCGCGTCATGATGGTCCTTTCACTTCCTTGTGGAAAATTGTCGCGACTCGGGTTCTATTTTCTCAAGCGCACTTGAGATCAAGGGGAATCATGCAGACCGGCGGTTTGACCATTGGCGATCTGTCGCAGCGCACCGGACTGGCGGTTTCAACCATCCGGTTTTACGAAACCCATGGCATCGTGGCACCGTATCGCAATTCAGGCGGGCATCGGCGGTATGGGCGGGCGGATCTGCGGCGGCTGTCCTTCGTGATGATCGCGCAGAAGTTGGGCTTTTCGCTGGGGGCGATTGCGCAGCATCTGGCGGGGTTGCCGGCCCACAAGGCGCCGGACCGGGCGGATTGGGCGCGGATCTCGCAAGGGTTCCGGCACGAGATCGAGACAAGGATCGCGGATCTGACGCGGTTGCGCGACAATCTGGACGGCTGCATCGGCTGCGGGTGTCTGTCGCTGGATCGCTGTGCCATCTGGAACCCGGGGGACCGCGCTGCCGAAAAGGGGCCGGGGCCGCGGCGTCTGATCGATCCGGCGTGATCTTGTGCCTGCGGCCCGGACGGGCCATTTTGACACCCGAAGGAGCCCAACCATGCCCGAATGGACCACCCTGCCCGGCCTTGCCCCCTATGCCGCGACCTTGGCGGCGATGGAGGCGCGGGTCGCCGGAATTGCCGAGGGGCGGGCGGATGAGGCGATCTGGTTGCTGGAACATCCGCCGCTGTACACGGCCGGAACCTCGGCCAGGGCGGCGGATCTGACCGAGCCCGACCGCTTTGCGGTTCATGTCGCCGGGCGGGGCGGGCAATACACCTATCACGGACCGGGGCAGCGGGTGGTCTATGTCATGCTGGATCTGAACCGGCGCGGCCGGGATGTGCGGCTGTTCGTGCAGGCGCTGGAAAACTGGGTGATCGGCACCTTGGCCGCGTTCAACGTCCGGGGTGAGCGGCGGGCGGGGCGGGTCGGGGTCTGGGTCGTTCGGCCCGATCGGGCGGGACCGGACGGCAGCGCGGCCGAGGACAAGATCGCCGCCATCGGGGTCAAGCTGCGCCGATGGGTCAGCTTTCACGGGTTGTCGATCAATGTCGAACCGGATCTGAGCCATTTCAGCGGCATCGTGCCCTGTGGGATCAAGGATCATGGCGTCACCTCGCTGGTCGATCTGGGCTTGCCGGTGACCATGGCCGACCTTGATCTGGCGTTGAAACAGGAATTCGCCCGCCATTTCGATTGAGCTTTGGCATCGGAAATTGGGAATATCGGGGCGATGTCCAACTTTTGGACATCGTGTTTTTATGTTTATTCCCAAATAGTTACCTACTTTTGTTGACTTTTGCGAAAGGTTTGACACCGCGCGTTTTGGCCGCACGGGGTCGAAAATCACCTGTGTCCAAGGCAGGGCGAACCAGGGCCGGGCGGCGCGTTCGGTTGCACCAATCACTGCGGCCCGGTTCGATGACCGCATCGCGGGCCTGCATTCCGGCTTGCCAATCGACCCATGAACCACGCGGCGCGGCCAGGGTTCATCGGGGCCCAATCCCTAGACTTTTCGCCCGATGCGACAACTTCCGCCATTGCTCTGCCCGCTTGGCCACACTAGAACGGCATCCAAGCGGAACGGGGGGCGACCTTCGGGCCCGAATGTTGCAACGAAAACGGGAGATGCCAATGGCCGATGCAGCCATCCATGGCCACAGCGATGGGCATGACCATGAACGCAAAGGGTTCTTTACCCGGTGGTTCATGTCGACGAACCACAAGGATATCGGGATCCTCTATATCTTTACCGGCGGTCTGGTCGGTTTGATCTCGGTTCTGTTCACCGTCTATATGCGGCTGGAACTGATGAACCCGGGGGTGCAATATCTGTGCACCGAAGGCTTGCGCCTGTTCGCGGATGCCAGTCAGCCCTGCTCGCCGGACGGACACCAGTGGAACGTCATGATCACGGCCCATGGCGTGCTGATGATGTTCTTTGTCGTCATCCCGGCGCTGTTTGGCGGTTTTGGCAACTATTTCATGCCCTTGCACATCGGTGCGCCGGACATGGCCTTTCCGCGCATGAACAACCTGAGCTACTGGATGTTCGTCGCGGGTGCCACGCTGGCGACGCTGTCGGTCTTTGCGCCGGGTGGCGAGGGCGGCCATGGCACGGGTGTGGGCTGGGTGCTTTACCCGCCTTTGTCGGCCAAGGAAGACGGCATTTCGATGGACCTGGCGATTTTCGCGGTCCATTTGTCAGGTGCCTCGTCGATCCTGGGGGCGATCAACATGATCACCACCTTCCTGAACATGCGCGCGCCGGGCATGACCATGCACAAGGTGCCGCTGTTCGCCTGGTCGATCTTTGTCACCGCCTGGCTGATCCTGCTGAGCTTGCCGGTTCTGGCCGGTGCCATCACCATGCTCTTGACCGACCGCAATTTCGGCACGACTTTCTTCGACCCTGCCGGGGGCGGCGACCCGATCCTGTATCAGCACATCCTGTGGTTCTTTGGCCACCCGGAAGTCTATATCATCGTGATCCCGGCCTTCGGCATCGTCAGCCATGTCATCTCGACCTTTTCGAAAAAGCCGATCTTCGGCTATCTGCCGATGGTCTATGCCATGGTCGCCATCGGTGTGCTGGGCTTTGTCGTCTGGGCGCACCACATGTACACCGTGGGCATGTCGCTGACCCAGCAAAGCTATTTCATGCTGGCCACGATGGTGATTGCCGTGCCCACGGGCATCAAGGTATTTTCCTGGATCGCCACGATGTGGGGCGGGTCGATCGAAATGAAGACCCCCATGCTTTGGGCGTTCGGTTTCCTGTTCCTGTTCACCGTCGGTGGCGTGACCGGGATCGTTCTGTCACAGGCCCCGGTCGACCGGATGTACCATGATACCTATTACGTCGTCGCCCACTTCCACTATGTGATGAGCCTGGGGGCCGTGTTCGGCATCTTTGCCGGGGTCTATTTCTGGATCGGCAAGATGTCGGGCCGGGAATATCCCGAATGGGCCGGCAAGCTGCACTTCTGGGTGATGTTCGCCGGTGCCAACCTGACCTTCTTCCCGCAGCACTTCCTGGGCCGTCAGGGTATGCCGCGTCGCTATATCGACTATCCCGAGGCGTTTGCCTACTGGAACAAGCTGTCGACCTATGGCGCGTTCCTGTCCTTTGCGTCCTTTGTCTTTTTCCTGGGCGTGATGTTCTACACCTTGCGTTACGGCAAGAAGATCACCGTGAACAACTACTGGAACGAACACGCCGACACGCTGGAATGGACCCTGCCCTGCCCGCCGCCCGAACACACGTTCGAGCAGTTGCCCAAGCAAAGCGACTGGGACCACGGACACGCGCACTGATCCTGCGACATGAATGACAAAGGGCCCCGGATTTCCGGGGCCTTTTGCTTTGCAATGCCACCCAATCAGCGATGCGGACCCAGAATCTGCGCGGCAATCCAGGCCTGAAAGATGGCAATACTGGCGCGGTTCGGGCTTTGCGGCAGGTGGGTGACGAAGAAGCCGTAGCCGTCCAGCACCACCGGAGAAACCTGCACCAAGGTCCCGTCGGCCAGGGCTTGCGCCACCAGGATGTCGCTGCAGATCGCCACCCCTTGCCCCGCGATGGCCGCTTCGATCCCGTGCAGGTCCTCGCGGAAGCTCATCGCCACCGCCCCCAGCAGATTGGGGACATCGCGATAATGATTGCGCGCGACACGGACCCATTCGTGCCACATCGGCGGGTTGGGGAATTCCCTGGCCCATTGGGCGTCGATCAGCGGCAACCGCGACAGGGCCACCGGGTCCAGATCCACCGGCCCCGGCCCGACCAGATCCGGGCTGGCGACAACCAGATAGCGGTCTCTGGCAATTTCGGTGGCGACCAAATCGGCAGGCGGGCGGCGCGCATAGCGAATGGCCATGTCGACCTCGCCCGCCGCCAGGTTCAGGACAGTGTCGGTCCCCATGATGTCCAGACCGATGTCCGGATGGGCCGCCCGCCATTCCGGCAATCGCGGCACCAGCCAGCGCGCGACGAAAGCATTGGTCGTGGTGATGCTCAGCCTTTGCGCCGGTGCCGCAACCACCGCTGTGATGCCCTCGGAAAAGCGGTCCATTCCGGCGGATACGGCCGGCAGCAGGATCTCGCCCGCCGCGGTAAGCGACAGGGGCCGTGGTCTGCGGCGGAACAGGGGCTTGGCGCAATAAACCTCCAAGAGCTTGATCTGATGACTGATCGCGGTGGGCGTCAGGGCCAACTCGTTTGCCGCCTTTTGAAAGCTGAGATGGCGCCCGGCGGCCTCGAAGGCCCGAAGCGCCGTCATGGGGGGAAGGGATCGCATGGCAAAGCCGATCTGGATGAATTCATTTCACCCTACCATGAATTCTTTCGCTTTGCATTCAAGAATGAAGCGCCCCAAGGTCCTTTCAAATCCTGCGAAACGACAATGGAGCCGTGCCATGGATGGCAGAATGCGCGAACCGGTCCAAGAAATCCTGCGGCGCCTGCAGGAGCTGTCGCCTTTGGTCGCCAGCCACCAAGGCGAATTCGATGCGGCCCGGCGTCTGTCCCAACCCGTTGTCGATGCAATGATCGAGGCGGATCTGTTTCGCCTGTGGGTCCCGGCCACGCTGGGCGGCAGCGAGATCCATCCCCGCGCGATGGTGGATATTGTCGAGGCCGCCTCGGCCATGGATGCGTCCTTTGGCTGGTGTATCACCAATGCTGCCGCATCGGGCCAGATGGCGGCCTATTTGCCCGACCAGGCAGCACGCCACTTCGTGTCAGGCCCGGACTGCCAGATGGCGGGCTCGACGGCCATGTCGGGCATTGCACGACGCACGAAAGGCGGATTTACGGTCACCGGGCGCTGGCCCTTTACCAGCGGCATCATGACGGCTCGCAATGTGAACGGGTTGTGCAGGATCGACGGCGAGGGCGATCCGGCAAATCCGGAATTGATCATGTGTCATTTCAAGGCCAGCGAGGTCACGATCATCGACACGTGGCATGTCACGGGGTTGAAGGGCAGCGGAAGCCATGATTTTTCGGTAACGGATCTCTTTGTGCCCTTTGACCATTGTCACGGATTTGCCGGTGCCAAGCCCGTGCAACCGGGCGCGTTGTTCCGCTTTCCGATGGTTTCGTTGTTGTCCATCAGCGTCGGCATCGTGCCCCTGGGCATCGCCCGCAACGCCATTGCGTCCTTCGCGGCGATTTCGGACCGAACAAGGGCAGGCAGCGCACATCCTTTCAAGGACCGCGAAGTGATCCAGGACAGTGTCGGGCGGGCCGATGCCCTGCGCCGGTCCAGCAAGGCGCTGATCATCTCGGCCCTGGACGATCTGGAACAGGCCCTGGACATCGGCGGCCAACCCCTGATCGAGGCGCGCGCCTTCTTTCGCATGGCCCTGGCGCAGTCCGCCGAAAACTGCCTGAAGGCGGTCGAGATGATGGTGGCCTGTGCCGGGGCTGCGTCCATATTCGAAACCTCGCCACTTGCCCGCTGTCTGCGCGATTGTCAGGCTGCCACGAAACACGTCGCCGTTGCCCCGCATCTTTTTGCGCTGGGCGGGCGTCTTGCACTGGGGATGGAGCCGGGCCTCGCACGGTTCTGACCCCGGCGCATCGGCGCGGGGCCAATCCGGACCGGGAGGTTATCCGGGGTCTTGGTTGAAACGCCGGCCTTGCCCTGGCACCTGCGCATCATGCTGCCGCCACCCACAGTCGCCCGCGCCGCGCCCACACGGCGCACAAGCGCCGCTGGCAGGGCGGGTCTTGCCTCTTGCATCGGGATGACCGCCGGGCCCCAGGCGCGACCCTGTGGCACCCAACTTGTAGGATGGGCAATTGGCCGACAAATTCGCCGGGCGAATTTGCCGGCTTGCCCATCTTCGGCCACCTCTTTGCTCTGCATCGGCCCGGTGCTAGACCTTTGCCATGACCTATCGCCTGATGCCCCAGACCGACCCGGCCCGGCAGGAGTTCAAGCTGCGGCCATACCGCTCGCTTACCCCGCGCGGGTTTGTCTGGTTCATCGGCCTGACCGCCGGGCTTTTGGGCCTGCCGCTTCTGGCCCAATTGGGCACTGCCGGGCTTTGGGTTCTTCTGCCCTTTCTGGTCGCGGCGGTTTGGGGGGTCTGGCTGGCGCTGAAGGTGTCCTACCGCACCGAAAGCGAAACCCTGACCCTGACCCCAACCGAGATTGTCGTGGTGCGCCACAGACCGGGGCGGGCGGATCAGGTTTGGCGGGCCAATCCCTATTGGGTGCAGATCCGCCTGCACCCAACGCAGGGTCCGGTGCCGGATTACCTGACGCTGAAGGGCGCGGGCCGCGAGGTGGAACTGGGCGCGTTTCTGACCCCGGCCGAGCGGCGGGCGCTGCATGATCTGTTGCTGAAACGACTCAGTGATCTGCGCGTGGCTCTGCCCCCACTTGCGTGAGCCTGGTCCCGGGCATTTACTCGGCGCAAAAAGATCGCGCAGATGACCACGATTTTCTTCCTTGTCGATGGACCCGGCCTTGAGGCGCAGGCCGCCTTGCTGGCGGCCACATTGCGCCATCACAACGGTCGGCGCTTTCACCTGATCGCCTATGTGCCCGAACGGCACCGCGCCGGGCTGAACCCCGATCTTGCGGCCTTCCTCATGGGCTGCGGGGTCGAGATGCGCCGCCTGTCCATGCCGCTTTCGCCTTGGGCCAAGCCCTATCCGCATGGCAACAAGATCCTGGCCGCAGCCGATCCGCGCGGTTCGCGTCATGCCTTGTTCGTCGACACGGACATGATCTGCACCGCCCCCCTGGATCTGACCGGGCTGATGCATCCGCGCGCCATTGCCGCGGTCCCCGAAGGCAAACCGACCTGGGGCAAGGATCGCAGCAACTGGCAAAGGGTCTACGACCATTTCGGCCTTGACCTGCCCCAGGACCGGATCACGCTGTGCCGGGGCAAGCGGCGCGAGTTTCTGCCCTATTTCAATGCGGGCATGATCCTGTTTCCCGAAGGCCCGCTGGTCCAGGGCCGCAGCTTTGCCGATTTGTGGCTGGATACCGCCCTGACGATAGATCACGCCGTCGCCGTGGCCGACAAGCGCCCCTGGCTGGACCAGATCAGCCTGCCCGTCACGCTAAAGCGCTTTGGGCTGGACTATGTTCTGGCCCCTGAGGCCCTTAACTTTTCGACCGCCCGCCGGACCGAGACCGGCCAGGAACTGGTGGCCCTGATGCATTACCACCGGTTCGGCTATCTGGCCCAGTGGCCGCGCCATCACGCAGCCGCCTTGGCCCAAACCCGCCATCTGGCGGGCGAAATGATGTTTGACCGGCTTGAAACGGCCTATGGCAGCTATTGGCATCAGCCGCCCGCGGAGGATCGGGCGGAAAGCGCCTTGCTGATCGCATGAGGGTCCGACCTTGGGCCGCGCTGATCCCGCCGGGCGGGGATGTCCGTCCGGTGCCCGCAAGGGGGGCCACAGAACAGCGAGGCTTCCCTTTAGGGCGGGATGGGATTTCACGGAACCCATACACAACGCAAACCGCGTTCGCGCGCA
>JAYSWK010000449.1:0-3607 GCA_043718085.1 Rhodobacterales bacterium | reverse complement strand
GTGACCGAGGACTACTTCTACATCCTCGGCCCCGCGGGTCAGATGCGCATTCCCAACTGGCCCATGCCGCCCCTGATGAACAATCACGGCAATTACATCGTCTCGATGGCCAATGTCTGCCGCTGGCTGGCCCAGGTGGCCGAAGGCCTTGGTGTCGAAATCTTCCCCGGCATGTCCTGCTCGGAACTGGTCTATGGGCCGAACGGCGAAGTGCGCGGCGTCGTCGCGGGCGAGTTTGGCAAGCAGGCCGATGGCACACCCGGCCCCAACTATGAACCCGGCATGGTGCTGGCGGGCAAATATGTCTTCCTGTCCGAAGGCGTGCGCGGCTCGCTCGCCAAAGAGGTCATCGCCAAATACGACCTTTCCCACGGCAAAAGCCCGCAGAAATTCGGGCTGGGCATGAAGGAAATCTGGCAGATCGACCCCGCCAAGCACCACGAAGGTCGCGTGACCCACACGATGGGCTGGCCCTTGGGCAGCAATGCCGGGGGTGGCAGCTTCATCTACCATCTTGAAAACAATCAGGTCTATGTCGGCTTTGTCGTCCACCTGAACTACGAAAACCCCCACCTCTATCCCTACATGGAATTCCAGCGATTCAAGCATCACCCGATGGTGGCCAAGCTTTTGAAGGGCGGCAAACGCGTGGCCTACGGCGCCCGCGCCATCAGCGAAGGCGGCTGGCAGTCGATCCCGAAAATGACAGCCCCCGGCGTGGCCCTTCTGGGCTGCACCGCCGGTCTCGTGAACGTCCCCCGCATCAAGGGCAACCACAATGCCATGCTGTCCGGCAAAGCCGCCGCCGAGGCCGCCCACGCCGCCCTGACCGCTGGCCGTCAAAGCGACGAGTTGACCGCCTATGAAGCCGAGGTCCGCTCCGGCGCCATCGGCCGCGACCTTAAGAAAGTCCGCAACGTCAAACCCCTGTGGTCGAACTACGGCCTTATGGCTTCGCTCATGGGTGGCGGTCTGGATATGTGGACGAATTCCCTGTTCGGCGTCTCGATCTTCGGCACCCTCAAGCACCGCAAATCCGACGCTGCCGCGACCGGCCTTGCCGTCAAGTTCAAACCCATCGACTACCCCAGGCCCGACGGCGTCCTCAGCTTCGACCGGCTGACCAACATCTCCTATTCGGCCACCAACCACGACGCCGACCAGCCCGCCCACCTGAAACTGACCGACCCGTCCATCCCGATTCACGTCAACCTGCCGCAATATGCCGAACCGGCCCAGCGTTATTGCCCCGCCGGGGTCTATGAAGTGATCGCCGAGGCCGGGAAAGAACCCCGCTTCCAGATCAACTTCCAGAACTGCGTCCACTGCAAGACTTGCGACATCAAGGACCCCTCGCAGAACATCACCTGGACCACGCCACAGGGCGGCGGCGGCCCGAACTACCCCAACATGTGACTTCGATCACCTGAAATTGCATGGGCTTTGCGGCGCAATGGGTCAAATCCACCCGCACTGCATTGCCCTTGCCCGCCCCAGCCCCTAACTTCGGCCCCAGGTCTTCAGGAGCCGTCCATGCCACTTCTCGCGTCCCGCTTGCTTGCCGTTTTCCTTGGCACGGCTGTTTTGGCACTGTCGCCCGTCGCGGCCCTGGCCGAGGTGCCACCGAACGGCACCGATCAGGCGGGGGCCTATCTCGCCGCCCGCCAGGCCGCCAGCGAAAGCGATTTCGCCGCTGCCGCGCTGTGGCATGACAAGGCCCTGGCGACTGACCCCAACAATCCGGTGCTTCTGGAAGGGGCTGTAACCGCGTATCTGGCCATGGGCGACATTGCCAAGGCTGCCGCATATGGCCACACGCTGATGGAGGGTGGTGCCAAGAACCAGATCGCCTATCTCAGCGTTCTGGCCAGCGACGCTTTGGACGGCGACTTCGCCAAAATCCTTGCGGATCAAGCGGCTGGCAATACGGTCGGCACCTTGACCGACCAGTTGATCGTGGCCTGGGCCAAGGTCGGCACCGGCAAGATGACCCAGGCCCTGGCCGATTTCGATACCGTCATCAAGTCATCCGGCACCGGGGCATTCGGGCTTTATCACAAGGCCCTTGCCCTGGCCTCGACCGGCGATTTCGAAGGTGCCGACCGCCTTCTGTCCGGCCCCGATTCCGCAGCCGTGATGCAACTGCGCCGCGCCGTTCTGGCCCGCGTCCAGGTCCTGTCGCAGCTTGAACGCAACCCCGAAGCCGTGGCCCTGATCGACCAGGCGTTCGGCACCCACCCCGATGCAGGCATGGCCGATCTGCGCCGAAGGCTCGCCGCGGGCGAACCCGTGCCCTTCGATGCCGCCCGCAATGCCACCGAAGGCCTGGCCGAGGTGTTCTTTACCCTCGCCACCGCCCTGAACGCCAATGCCGACCAGACCTATGTGCTGCTTTACACCCGCGTCGCCGCCGCCCTGCGCCCCGACCATGTCGATGCCCTGCTGATGAGCGCGAACATCCTTGGGGGTTTGCACCAATATGATCTGGCCAGCGCCGCCTTTGCCCAGATCCCCAATACCGATCCGGCCTATATCTCGGCCCGAATCGGCCAGGCCGACGCCACATTGCAGGCCGGGCAAACCGATGCCTCGGTCGCACTGCTCAGGTCTCTGGCCGCCGAAAAGCCGCAGGACGAATCCGTTCAGACCGCCCTAGGCGATGCCCTGCGCCGCCAGGGGCATTGCGATCAGGCCATCCTGTCCTATGACGCGGCCCTCGCCCTCGTTCCCAAACTTGCACCCGGCAACTGGCCGATGCTGTACAAACGCGCAGGCTGCCATGTCGTGCAGAACGACTGGGCCAAGGCCGAGGCCGACTTTCGCGCCGCCCTCGACCTTTCACCGAACGAGCCGCGCCTGTTGAACGAACTTGGCTATACCTGGGTCGATCGCGGCGAACATCTGGACGAGGCTTTGGCCATGATCCAGCGCGCCGTCGCCGCCTCGCCCGATGTCGGCTATATCGTCGACAGCCTGGCCTGGGCCTATTTTCGCCTTGACCGCTATCAGGACGCCGTGGCGCCGCAGGAAAAGGCATCAAAACTGATGCCCGTCGATCCGATCGTCACGGACCACCTTGGCGACATCTACTGGATGGTCGGCCGCAAGCGCGAGGCGCGCTATCAATGGCACCGGGCGCTGTCTTTCAAGCCTGACGACATCGACAAGCCCCGCATTCTGCGCAAGCTGGATGTCGGTCTTGACGCGGTCCTGGCCGAGGAAAAGGCAGCACCCAAGGTCGAAACCAACACCGATGGCAATTAAGGTTCTTGCCCGCGCCAAGGTCAACCTGGCGCTTCACGTCACCGGACGACGCGCCGACGGATATCATCTGCTCGACAGTCTGGTGGCTTTCGCGGACTGCGGCGACTGCATCACCGTGGCTCCGGCTGCGACTTTGAGTCTTACAATCACTGGCCCCTTTGCTTCCGGCCTTTCCGTCCCCGACAACTTGATACTCAAGGCCGCCCGCGCCCTGCATCCCACGCGCGGTGCCCGGATCACGCTGGAAAAGAACCTGCCTCTGGCCTCTGGCATAGGCGGCGGCTCGGCCGATGCCGCAGCAACCCTTCATGCCCTGTCGCGCCTGTGGTCCCTGCCCCTGCCC
>JAYSWK010000448.1:0-9087 GCA_043718085.1 Rhodobacterales bacterium | reverse complement strand
AGGGCCATTATCACGGCTGGTGGGACGGGGTTCTGCTGAACACCAATCCGATGCCCGTCGCCGCCCTTGGCCATCCAAATGACCCGATCCGCATCTGTGACAGCTCGGGCATTCCGCCCGAGGCCCAGGCCGATACGATTGTCGCCCGGTGGAATGATGTCGAGGCGCTGGAGCGCGTCATGGCGTTGCATGGCCGTGAAGCGGCCTGTGTGGTGACCGAAGGCATCATGTCCAACATGGGGGTGATCCCGCCGAAGCCCGGCTATCTGGAGCGGATGCAGGCCCTGTGCCGCGACTATGGCGCGCTGTTTTATCTGGATGAGACGGTCACGGGGTTCCGCGTCGCACCGGGTGGCTGTGCCGAACTTTACGGGCTGAGCCCTGATCTGGTCAGCTATGGCAAGGCTTTGGGCGCGGGTCTGCCCATGGCGATGCTGGGCGGGCGGGCCGATGTCATGGCGGGCCTGGAATGGGGTCGCGTGCTACATTTCGGCACGCATAATGCCGGGCGTCTGGCGCTGCATGTCGCCAAGACCATGCTGGAGGTGATGAGCGCCGATCAGAACGCGGGGTTCCGCCGCATCGGCGATCTGGGGCGCAAGATGGCGGATGAGGTGCGCCGGGTGGCCCGCGTCAGCAACCGCCACAAGATCGTGGTGCAGGGTGTCAATTCGATGTTCCAGATCTTTTTCACCGATCTGGAGGCGGTCACGGATTACCGCGATTTCTGCGGCCATGTCGACCGCGCAAAATTCCGCGATTTTGCGCTGCGGCTGATGGACAAGGGGATCTATATGAACCCTTCGGCCACGCTGCATTCCCTGTCGGCCCTGGTTCATACCGAGGCTGATATCGCGGCCACGGCCCGCGCCATGGCCGAGGTGTTGGAGGAGATGCCGTGAGAATAGGTGTTCTGGGCGTGGGTTCATTGGCGGAATATCTGATCCGCGGGGCCGAGGGCGTGGAGTTCGTGCTTTCGCCACGTTCAGCCGAACGGGTGGCGCGGCTGGGATATCCGGTCGTTGGCAGCAATCAGGAACTGATCAACGAATGCGATGAGGTTCTGGTCTGTCTGCCTGCCGTGACCGGACTGACCACGTTATGGGGGCTGAAATTCCGGGCCGGGCAGTCGGTTTGCTCGGCTATGGCCGGGGTTTCATTGGAAAGCGTGCATGATGCTGTGGCCCCGGCGCGGGCCTGCGTGGCGATGATGCCGGGCCATGCCAATGCCTACCGGATGGGCCCGTCAGTGCTTTATCCGGCCGATCCGATCTGGGCGGCGTTTCTGGGCCGTGTCGGGCCGGTGCATGAACTTGAAAGCGCCCAGGACTTTGCGGTGGCGGCGGTGTTCGGGGCCATGTCGGGGGCCAGCGTCGTGATGATGCGGCAGATGATCGACTGGTTTGCGGCCCAGGGGTTGGACCCTGGACTGGCGCGGCGCCTGGTGGCCCAGACGCTGCGGGGCAATGCCGAGGTGCTGCTGCATGCACCCGAGACGCTGGACGACATCGTTCGGGGCGTCGCAACCCCGGGGGGGATCACCGAGCATCTGGTGGGCGTGCTGGCGGCGGGCGGCGGGCTGAAAAGCTGGAATGACGGGCTGGACAGCGTCCTGCGGCGGATCGCGGTCGGGTCCGGGCGCTGAGCAGGGCGGACGCCAGCCCATCCGACAGTGGGGCTGGCGCGGGCTTTGTCAGGCAGGGGGGGGTATGGCAGATGGGCATGATCGGGCGGGTTGCGGGTTTTCCGCTGGTGCGTATCGGGATCGGGTTGATCCTGGTGATCGTGCCGGTGATCCTGGTCGAAAATCTGGCGGATCTTGTGACCGAGATCGGCTATCTGGCCCGGGCTGTGATCAGCGCCTTGGCGGCGCTGGCCGGTTATGCCCTGTTCGTCCGCTGGGTCGAGCGACGGGTCAACCTGGAACTGGCACCGGCGGCGGCGGCGCGGGAGGTGCCGATGGGGTTGCTGCTGGGCGCTGCGGTCTTTTGCCTGAGCATCGGGTCGATCTGGGCGCTGGGCGGTGTGGTGTTCGAGGGGCGCAATCCGGCGCCCGATCTGAGCTATGCGGCGGCCATGGCGGTGATGGGCGGGGTGGTCGAGGAACTGGCGATCCGGGGTGTGGTGTTCCGGCTGTTGCAGGGTTGGCTTGGGTCCTGGGTGGCGCTGGGTCTGTCGGCCGCGCTGTTTGGCGGGCTGCACCTGTCCAATCCCGGCGCTACGCCCATGGCTGCCGTCTCAATAGCTCTGGAAGCGGGGGTGATGCTGGCTGCGGCCTTTATGGTGACGGGGCGGCTGTGGTTGCCGATCGGGTTGCATGCGGGGTGGAATTTCACCCAAGCCGGGGTGTTTGGCGTCGCGGTGTCGGGCAATGCGGCAGGGGGGCTTTGGGTATCTGCCCCGGCCGGACCGGACTGGCTATCAGGCGGGGATTTTGGCGCGGAGGCATCGGTTCTGGCGGTTCTGTGGTGCGGGATCCTGGGGATGGCGTTGTTGGTCATTGCAGGCCGGTCCGGGCGTTGGGTTGGCACGCGTTAAAGCGGGATGGGTTTGCATGGAATCGGAAATCGCTGCCTCTCGCATGCGCTCGAACGCGTTTTCCGATGGGGTTTGTTTCCATGAAAACCCATGCCGCGCTAGGGGCGGAAATCTGGTTGGGGGCGAGAATGGCTTCTGCTAAGAGCTTGCCAGGAATGGGAGGCGGCGATGGTGCATCTTTGGGTCAGGGCGGAACAGCGGGCACATGAAGAGCGCGTGGGGTTGACGCCTGACGGGGCGGCGGCGCTGGTCCGGGCGGGTCTGCGCGTGACGGTCGAGGAAAGCCATGTGCGGGCCATTCCCATTGCGGGCTACCTTGCGGCGGGCTGCGAGATCGGGGTCGAGAATTCCTGGCCCACCGCGCCGCGTGACGCCGTGATCTTTGGGCTAAAGGAACTGCCCGAGGATGGCACGCCGCTTGGGCATCGCCACATCATGTTCGGCCATGCTTTCAAGGGCCAGCCCGCGGGGCAGGAATTGCTGAAGCGGTTCAAGGCCGGTGGCGGCGCGTTGTATGATCTGGAATATCTGGTGGACGAGCGTGGCCGCAGGGTCGCGGCCTTTGGCTATTGGGCGGGTTATGCCGGGGCGGCGGTGGCGTTGAAATGCTGGGCGGCGCAGCAAGGGGGCCGCCTGTGCGGGCCGGTTACGCGCTATGATGGCAAGGCCGCGTTACTGGCCGATCTGGGGGCGGAATATGCCGGGCTCGGGCGGCCGCGCGCCATCATCATCGGCGCATTGGGCCGGGTTGGCACGGGGGCGGCGGATTGTCTGGCGGTTTTGGGTGTCACGGCCACGAAATGGGACATGGCCGAGACGGCGGGTGGCGGGCCGTTTCCGCAGGTCTTGCAGCACGAGATATTCCTGAACTGCATTCTGGCGCGGCCGGGGTGCCCGGTCTTCGTGCCGGCCAGTGCCAAGACCGACGCAAGGGCGTTGACGGTGATCGGGGATATTGCCTGTGATCCAACGTCGGATTTCTCGCCCATCAAGATCTATGACCGGGCGACGGATTGGGATGCGCCGGCCTTGCGGGTCTGGGACGACCCACCTTTGGATGTGACGGCGATCGACAATCTGCCCTCGATGCTGCCGGTGGAAAGCAGTCAGGACTATGCGAGGCAGCTTTTGCCGGCGCTGTTGACGCTGGGCGATCTGGACGCGGGGGTCTGGGGGCGGGCCAAAGTGGAATTTGACCGCCATGCGGCGGCGGTTTGAGGGGGAATGACATGACTATACATTGGTGCGGCACGGGGCTGTCGTCGGGGCCGGGTCTGCGGGCGCTGATCGAGGCGGGGCATGAGGTGGTGGTGTGGAACCGCACCGTCAGCAAGGCCAGGGAGGCGGTGGGGGACATCGCCAAGGACATCCGGCCCTATGCGCTGGAGGCTTTGACGGCGGCGTTGCAGCCGGGGGATATCGCAATATCCATGCTGACGGCGGATCACCATGTGGGGATCGCCAAGGCCTGTCTGGCCAGGGGGGCGAACTTTGTCTCTTCTTCCTACATCGCGCCGGAAATGCGGGCGCTGGATGAGGCGTTTCGCGTGGCTGGGCTGGTCTCGGTCAACGAGGTGGGGCTGGATCCGGGGATCGACCATCTGATGGCGCATGATCTGGTGGCACGGTATCGGGCGAGCAAGGGCTACAACGTCGGGAACACGCTGTCGTTCCTGTCCTATTGTGGCGGCGTTCCGAAGATCCCCAATGCCTTCCGCTACAAGTTCAGCTGGGCGCCGGTCGGCGTGCTGAAGGCCTTGCGTTCGCCGTCGCGCAGCCTGAAGAACTGGAGCGAGTTGCGCGTGGCGCGGCCCTGGGATGCAATCACGGCCTATGACGCGCCGCTGCCGGTGCCGGAAAGCTTTGAGGTCTATCCCAACCGCGATTCGTATCCTTTCATGCAGGATTACCGGTTCGACCCAGACTGGAAGGTGCGCGATTTCGTGCGCGGCACGATCCGACTAAACGGCTGGGCCGAGGCCTGGACCCCGGTCTTCCGCGAGATCGAAACGCTGTCGGGGCCCGAGGGGGACGCAAGGCTGGCCGAGATGGCGGCCGAGTTCGTGCGGGACAATTCCTATGCTAAGGGCGAGCCGGACCGGGTGGTCCTGTTCGTCAGCCTGAAGGCCGAGCGGGAGGGCAAGCCGGTCTTTCACGAGACCTGGGCCATGGATGCCTGGGGTGACGCGCGGGGCACGGCGATGGCGCGGCTGGTGTCGCAGCCCGTGGCCATGGCGGTGACATCGGTGATGAAGCGCGAAGTGGCCGCAGGGGTTCACGCCGCCCCGCATGACCCCAAGTTGATCGACAGCTGGCTGGGGCAGGTGCGCGGTCTGGCCCAGTATATGGAGCGGATCGACCATCTGAAGTGAGGCGTCAAAAGTTTTGATATCGTGTTTTCATGTTTATTTTCATATGGTTACCAATTTTTGTTAACCCCGATGAAAGCACGTTGCGAGTGATTCGCAAGCTTTCGTCGGGGGTTTTGTGCGTTGGAACCTCGACAGCGACATGCCCCCCGATCCCGCCCCGATCTGGACACCAGAAGCGGCAGCAAAGGTCGGGTGGCAACAGAACGCACAAGCGGACCCGGGCTGCGTGACAGGACGGACAAGCCCGGTTATGCTGGCTGCTTGAACGACCCGGAACCGGGCGGCGCAACAGGTGAGCGAGCATGGCCGATCAGGAAAAAGAGCGTCGGTCGGGCGGGTTCAGGGACCGCTGGGCGATGTGGCTGGCCCTGAAGACGCCGCCTGCCAAGGGCTTTGGCAGCCAGCCCGAGCCGCGCACCATCGGGCTTTATGCCCGGGGACGCCAGCTTTTGGCGGGGAATTTCGTCTCGGCCGGGCATGTGGTGGTCGAGCCCAAGGTCGCCATCTGGGACGTGGCCTTTCCAGACCCGGTGATGCGGCGCGATATCCACGGGTTCGGCTGGCTGGATGATCTGGCCGCCGTGGGGGATCAGGGCGCACGCAAACGGGCGCAGGAATGGACGCAGGGCTGGATCCGGCAATTCGGTCAGGGCAAGGGGCCGGGCTGGACGGCCGATCTGACGGGGCGTCGGCTGATCCGCTGGATCAACCATGCGGTCATGCTGCTGCAGGGTGCCAGTCAGGACGAAAGCGCCGCCTATTTCCGCGCCCTGTCGGCGCAGACCGTGTTCTTGTCGCATCGCTGGCAAAAGGCGGCACCCGGCCTGCCGCGGTTCGAGGCGCTGACGGGCATCATCTCGGCCGGATTGGCGCTGGACGGGATGCAATCCCATGTCGCGTCCGCGCTGGCGGCGCTGGCCCGTGACTGCGAGTCGGAAATTGACATCGAAGGCGGTATTCCGACCCGCAACCCCGAGGAATTGCTGGAGGTGTTCACACTGCTGACCTGGGCCGCGCGGGCCCTGGCCGAAGCGGGTCACATGGCCCCGCCCGAACATCTGGCCGCGATGGAGCGCGTCGCCCCCACATTGCGGGCGTTGCGCCATGCCGACGGCGGGCTGGGGCGGTTTCATGGCGGCGGGCGGGGTGCCGAGGGACGGCTTGATGCGGCCCTGGCCAGTGCCGGGGTGAGGGCATTGCCCTCGGCTGGTCTGGCCATGGGTTTTGCACGGCTTTCGGGGGGGCGCACGACGATCATCGTCGATGCGGCCACCCCACCGGGGGGCGGTGCCGGGCGTGAGGCACATGCCTCGACCAATGCGTTCGAGCTGACATCGGGGCGCAGGTCCGTCATCGTATCCTGCGGTTCCGGCGCGCCGTTTGGATCTGACTGGCGGATGGCCGGGCGGGCCACGGCATCGCATTCGACACTGGCCGTCGAGGGCTATTCGTCGTCCCGACTGGGATCGGACCCCGAGGGCGAGATGCTGGAGCGGGCCGAAGTGCCGACATTGCGGGTTTTCCCCGGCGAAAACGGTGCGGGCGTGCATCTGGTTCACACCGGTTGGGCGATGACGCATGGGCTAAGCCATATCCGCGATCTGATGCTGACCAATGACGGGCGGCATCTGACGGGGATCGACAAGCTGTCGGCCATCACCACGGCTGAAAAGCGCCGGTTCGAGCGGCTGATGACCGAGGGGCGGCTGAAGGGTGTGAAATTCGCCTTGCGATTTCACATCCATCCCGATGTCGAGGCCCGGCTGGACATGGGCGGCTCGGCGGTTTCTCTGGCGCTGCGCAGCGGCGAGATCTGGGTGTTTCGGCAAAGTGGCGCCGACAAGATGAGCCTTGATCCGTCGATCTATCTGGAAAAGGCGCGGCTGCGGCCCCGGGAAACCCGGCAGATCGTGCTTGTGGCGCGGGCGATGGATTTTGAAACAGAGGTGGGCTGGACCTTGGCGAAGGCGCAGGATACTCCGCTGGCGATCCGGGATCTCGACCGTGAGGATGTGACGGCCGAAATTCAGGGGTGAGATCGTGACCACCTTGCGAGGGGACCCCGCATGCCAAATCTCGTGCCCACAGGCCGTGCGCTGATTTCCGTTTCCGACAAGTCCGGGCTGATCGACCTGGCGCGTGCGCTGGGGGCGCTGGGGGTCGAGCTGATCTCGACCGGGGGGACGTCGACCATGCTGCGGGCGGCGGGACTTAAGGTGCGGGATGTGTCCGAAGTGACCGGGTTTCCCGAGATGATGGACGGGCGGGTCAAGACGCTGCATCCCAATATCCATGGCGCGCTGTTGGCGCTGCGCGATGATGACGAGCATCTGGTGGCGATGGCCGCGCATGGGATCGAGCCGATTGATCTGTTGATCGGCAATCTTTACCCGTTCGAGGAAACCGTGGCCAAGGGGGCCGATCACGCGACCTGCATCGAAAACATCGACATTGGCGGGCCGGCGATGATCCGGGCGGGTGCCAAGAATCACCGGTTTGTCACGGTGGTGACGGATCCTGCGGATTATCCGGCACTGCTGGACCAGCTGAAAGCCAATGACGGGGCCACGACCCTGGCGTTTCGGCAGAAGATGGCGCTGGCGGCCTATGCCAGGACGGCGGCCTATGACGCGGCGGTGTCGGGCTGGTTGGCGGGGCAGTTCAAGCAGAGCTTCCCAACGCACCGCGCCTTTGCGGGCACATTGGTGCAAGGCCTGCGCTATGGCGAGAACCCGCATCAGGCGGCGGCGTTTTACCGCGATGCCTCGCGCCGGGAGGGGGTTGCCACGGCGCAGCAATGGCAGGGCAAGGAGCTGAGCTATAACAATATCAATGACACGGACGCGGCTTTCGAATTGGTGGCCGAATTCGCCGAAGGACCGACCTGCGCCATCATCAAGCACGCCAATCCCTGTGGCGTGGGCACAGGGGGCACGTTGCGCGAGGCCTATCTGCGGGCCTACGACTGCGACCAGACCTCGGCCTTTGGCGGGATCGTGGCGCTGAACCAGCCTTTGGACGCCGAGACAGCCGAAGAGATCGTCAAGATATTCACCGAGGTAGTGATTGCCCCCGGCGCGTCGGACGCGGCGAAGGCGATCTTTGCCACCAAGAAGAACCTGCGCCTGCTGACAACCAGGGCCTTGGCCGATCCACGGGCGCCGGGACTGGCGTTCAAGCAGGTTGCGGGTGGATTTCTGGTGCAGGACCGCGATTATGCCGGTCTGCCGATGGCTGATCTGAAAGTGGTGACGAAACGGCAACCCACCGAGGCGGAGCTGGCGGATATGCTTTTCGCCTGGAAAGTCGCCAAACATGTGAAATCCAACGCGATTGTCTATGTGAAACAGGGGGCTACCGTCGGCATCGGGGCCGGGCAGATGAGCCGGGTGGACAGCACGCGCATCGCGGCGCGCAAGGCCGAGGACATGGCCGGGGCGCTGGGCCTTCCGGCAAGCCCGACGGTGGGATCGGCCGTCGCCTCGGATGCCTTCTTCCCTTTTCCGGACGGGCTTTTGACGGCGGCGGCGGCGGGTGCGGTGGCGGTGATCCAGCCCGGCGGGTCGATGAATGACGCAGCGGTGATCGCGGCGGCGGATGAGGCGGGCATCGCCATGGTCTTTACCGGGCAGCGGCATTTCCGGCATTAGGGCGGTTTGCCGCGAGGGATTTGGGGGCAGGTGATGGCAAGCGTCTTGCGCAGGATCGTGGACCGGCTGGGTGTGATCCCGGCAGTGGGTCTGGCCACGCTGGTGCTGGATCAGGCGACCAAGCTGGCGGTGGTCTTTGGGCTGGATCTGGTGCGCCGCATCGAGATGGATGTGCTATCGCCCTTTCTGGTTTTTCGCATGGCGTGGAATCAGGGCATGAATTTCGGCCTGTTCGGCGACGACAGCCAGCTTGTGCGCTGGGCGTTGATCGCGGTGGCTTTGGGCATTTCGGCCTGGGTCTGGATCTGGGTGCGGCGCGAAAAGGCCGGATTTTGGGTGCAGGTTGCGGCGGGATTGTTGATCGGTGGGGCCATGGGCAATGTCATCGACCGGGTGGCCTATGGGGCTGTGGCGGATTTCATCAACATGTCGTGCTGCGGCATCGACAACCCTTTTGCCTTCAACGTCGCGGATGTGGCGATCTTTGTCGGGGCGATCGGATTGGTCATTTTGACCAATGCGGGCAC
>JAYSWK010000447.1:0-3625 GCA_043718085.1 Rhodobacterales bacterium | reverse complement strand
GCATCATAGGGATGGATCTGCATGGCACCGCTGGCGCTGGCATAAGCCTGGGCCAAGGCGGCGGCCTGGGCATAAAGGCCGGGCACGACCTGCAGCGTGGCCCCTTGCGCGCGGATCAGGGCGATCTTGGCTGGCCCGGCAACTTCGGGGACGTAAATGCGGGCGGAATGGCCCAGCCTTTGCGCGGCAAAGGCGACGGCGGCGCCGTGGTTGCCACCCGAGGCCGCAACGACCCCGGCAGCGGGCACGGGTTGCGACAAAAGGGTGTTGAAGGCCCCGCGCGCCTTGAAACTGCCGGTATGCTGCATGTGTTCAAGCTTGAGCGCGACACTGCCGCCCAGGGGCAAATCAAGCTCTGTCACCGGGCTGCGGCGAATATGGGGGTGAATGCGCTTTGCCGCCGCAGCGATTTCTGCCTGCCAGTCCATGTCCGGTCCTTTTCTATGCCGCAATCAGGCTATAGGTCTGGATCGAACAAAACAACCTGAAGTGACCTTGATGAAAGACGAACCCCGGCCCCACCCTTTCCGCGATTCGATCCAGGATGCGGCGGCCCAGAACCGGTTGCCCGATACGCCGCAAACCCGCGCCCCGGCCTATCGTCTGGCCTTTACGGATCAGGATTTCCTGACGCGGGAAGAGCTGCGCCCGGTGCGGTTGCAACTGGAACTGCTGAAACCCGAGATGATCATGGACGAACGGGGGATCACCTCGACCGTGGTTCTGTTCGGGGGCGCGCGCATTCCCAGCCCGGAAACGCTGGGCAAGGCCGCGCCGGGGCTGGTGAAGCTGGCGGGATTTTATGACGAGGCGCGCCGCTTTGCCCGATCCGTGACCGAGCGCAGCCTGTTGACCTATGGCCGTGACTGGGTGATTTGCACCGGGGGCGGGCCGGGTGTGATGGAGGCAGGAAACCGGGGTGCGGATGATGCCGGGGGCCAGTCGATCGGTCTGAACATCGTGCTGCCGCATGAACAGGCGCCCAACCCCTTTGTGACGCCGGATCTGTCGTTCAATTTCCACTATTTCGCGATCCGCAAGATGCATTTCCTGATGCGCGCCCGGGCGATCTGCATCTTTCCGGGCGGGTTTGGCACGATGGACGAAATGTTCGAGGCGCTGACCCTGATCCAGACCGGGCGGATGAAAAAGGTCCCCTTCCTGCTGTTTGGTCGCGCCTTCTGGGAAAAGGTCATCAATTGGCAAGCCCTGGCCGAGGCGGGTGTAATCAACAAGGCCGATCTGAACCTGTTCCGTTTTGTCGAGACAGCCGAGGAGGCCCTGGCCGCGATGGACAATTGGGACGGGCTTGCGACCGGAGATGCCTTTGGGAAAGACATCGGCATAGAGTAATGATTTCGCAGGATTAAAGTTTTTCTGTCAACCGCATCTTAAGGCCTTGCGACCGACGGCAGACCCGCAATGGCCGCGTCCAGCAGGGTCCAATCTGGCAAGGACAGACGCACGGGCAGGGTCAGGACCTGGGCGCGGAAGCGGGCGGGCAGGCGCACGGCATCCTTTTCGGTCGTCACAAGCTGGGCGCCGCGCAGATGGGCCTCGACCTCCAGCCGCCGCATCAGCGCCTCGGTCAGGGGTTGGTGATCATCAAGGGCAACCTCGCGCATGATCTCGGCCCCTTCGGCCCGCAATGTGGCAAAGAATTTGGCCGGATTGCCAATGCCGGCAAAGGCGATGACGCGGGCCCCATGCCAATCCATGCCGGTGGCAAGGGGGTGCAACTGGGCCCGGATCACGGGTTTGGGCAGATCGGGCCAGGTGGCATCGAACGCGGCCTGCGACGCGCCATCGCCGATGGCAAGAACGAGGTCGGCGCGGGCCAGACCGACGGAAACCGGTTCGCGCAAGGGGCCTGCGGGCAGGCAGCGGCCGTTGCCGAAACCCTGTGCGGCATCGACCACGACAACGGACAGATCCTTGATCACGTCAGGGTTCTGAAAACCGTCGTCCATCAACATGATATCCACCCCGGAGGCCTGTGCCAGCCGCACAACGGCGGCACGATCGCGGCCGATGAAGGTGGGGGCGAAGGCGGCCAGAAGCAAAGGTTCATCGCCGACCTGGGCGGCGGAATGGGTGCTTTCCATGACCTGCACAGGCCCCGTCAGACTGCCGCCATAGCCGCGACTGACCACGGCGACCTGACGCCCGGCGCGGTGCATATGTTCGATCAGCGCAATGGTGACCGGGGTCTTGCCGGTGCCCCCAACATTCAGATTTCCAATGCAAATTACCGGGCAACTGGCGCTAAATCCCGGCCGTGACAGCCGCCTGGCGGTGGCCGCGGCATAGGCCCAGCCAAGGGGGGCAAGCAGCCGGGGCCAAAGGCCGGGTGCGGTGGGCAAGCGGCCCCAGAAGGCGGGCGGGCGCATCACAGCGTCCCGTCCATGATGTCAAGGATCAGGTTCATCGCGCGGTCACTGGCCTCGGCCCCTTCCGAGGCCACGCCCCAGGCGGCGGCGGCCTGGCGCGCGGCGCGATCGGGAGACAGAAGATCCCCCAAAGCCTCGGCCAGATCGGTGCCCGACGCGACCATCCGGGCGGCGCGGGCGGCACCAAGGCGGCCGCAGGCCTGGCCAAAGGCACCGGAGCGGGGGCCATAAAGAATGGCCGAGCCAAGGGCAGCGGGCTCCATCGGATCGCGGGTGCAACCGGCGCCCTCAAGCGAGCCACCCAGAAAGGTCACCGGGGCCAGACGATACCACAGGCCGTATTCGCTGGCATCGGTGATATAGACCGAAACCTCGCTTTCCGGTTCCTGTTCGGCGCGGCGCAGGGCCACGTGCCAATTTTCATCCGCCTCCAGTTTCTCGGCCAAGTCCTTGGGATTGGCCGATTCCTGGGGGACCAGGATCAGCAAGAGCCGGTGGGCCAGTTGCAAAGCCTTGCGATGGGCGGCGATGACATGGGGCAATTCCTCTGCCGTCACATCGGCGGCCAGCCAGATCGGCCGTGTCGCCATCAGCCCCGCCAGGGCGGCACGGTCACTTTCGACGCAAGGCAGGGCCGCGCTGGCCCCTTCCATGCGTCCGGTCACCTGGATCTGGCCCGGCTCGGCCCCGGCTTTGCGCAGAGCGCGGGCGGCGGTATCGTCCTGGGCCAGGATGTGGCGGAACACCAGCAATGTGGATTTGAAAAGGCCCGGATACCATCCCTCGCGTCCGACGGACAGCCGGGGTGCGCGGGCGTTGACCATCAAGAGCGGCAGTTTGCGCAGGTTGCATTCGTAAACTGCCGCCGGTCGCAGTTCGCCACCTTCAAAGATCACCGCTTCCGGGCGCCAATGGTCCAGAAAGGCCTGAATGGCGGCCGGGTGGTCGGCGGGGGCGGGAAAGATGGCCGGGTCGGGCGGTTCGCTCGCCGTGGTCAACACGACCTGCACGGCCCCCTCGTCTTGCAGATGCCGGGCCAGGGCTTGCAACACGATCAGACCTTCGTCCCCCGAGGCGTTGAGCCAAACCAGCCGGCCCGGCTGGCGGTCGGGCCAGGCGGGCGCGACCCCGGAACCACTGGGACGGCCGGACAGGTTGTAAAGCGTAAGGCCAAGGGAATACGTCATGCGATCAAAGGGTTAAGAGGTCATCGCCTCGGTGTCGGCGCTGGGCCT
>JAYSWK010000446.1:0-3631 GCA_043718085.1 Rhodobacterales bacterium | reverse complement strand
TGCTTGGCCTCGTATTTGTGGGTGGTCAGAGTTTCGGACGCCACTTTGATTTCCATGCCCGCATAGGGCGCGGCAGCGTCGACAAACCACTGCATTTCGGCCTCTTGACCCGCGCGGTCCAGCACCGAAAGCGTACCAATTTCGGCATCGAGGAAGGCCTTCGCCGCCTCCATGTCCGCCCAGGCGGGGGCGCCCAGGGCCACAAGCGCAAGCGCCATGGCTGTTGAAGTATAACGCAATCTCATTTAGTTCCTCCCAGAATGTTGAGACCGTAACCTGCAAAATTTCAGTTTCGACATACGGACGAGGGTTGCAGCCCTCGTCCGGACTTCCGCAACCTGCTCAAACCCAGCGAAACACCGCTGCGGCGTAGAACAGGCTGACAATCAGCGCGGTCCAAAGCAAGGGCGCGCCGAACAGGCCGAGCCAGCCGATATGAATAAAGGCCGAGCCCAAAAGCGTAATGAACAATCGATCGCCGCGCGTGGTTTCAATGCGCAGCACCCCAAAGCGCGGGGTTTCAGGATATTTGATCGCCAGCCAGGTAAAGAGCGCCAGCAGGCAGCCGATGACGACGAAAAACAAGGCTGTCGGAACCGTCCAAGCCATCCATGCCATGATCAGACCCTTCCCAGGGCAAAGCCCTTGGCGATGTAATTGCGGACAAAGTAGATCACCAAGGCACCGGGAATGATGGTCAGGATCCCAGCCGCAGCCAGAACCCCCCAATCCATCCCGGAGGCGGACACGGTCCGTGTCATGGTGGCCGCGATGGATTTGGCATCCGTCGCCGTCAAGGTCCGGGAAAGCAGCAGTTCGACCCATGAGAACATGAAGCAAAAGAACGCAACCACGCCGATGCCGCTCGCGATCAGGGGCATGAAGATCTTCACGAAGAACCGGGGAAAAGAATAGCCGTCGATATAGGCGGTTTCGTCGATTTCCTTGGGCACCCCTCGCATGAACCCTTCGAGGATCCAGACCGCCAGCGGCACATTGAACAGGCAATGGGCCAAAGCGACGGCGATATGAGTGTCAAAGAGCCCGATGCTGGAATAAAGCTGAAAGAAGGGCAGCGCGAAAACGGCGGGCGGCGCCATGCGGTTGGTCAGCAGCCAGAAGAACAGGTGCTTGTCGCCCATGAACCGATAGCGCGAAAAGGCGTAGGCGGCCGGCAAGGCCACAAGCACCGAGATGACCGTGTTCATCACCACGTAGATGATCGAGTTGACATAGCCGTTATACCAGCTGGGATCGGTCAGAATGGTGATGTAATTGGCGAAGGTGATGTCCTGCGGCCACATCGAAAAGGTCGACAGGATCTCGGTATTGGTCTTGAGGCTCATGTTCAGCAGCCAATAGATCGGCACCAGCAGGAACAGCAGATAAACGGTCATCACAACGGTCGAGGATTTGACGCGCATTACAGGCCATCCCTTTTGTCGAGATTGGTCATCACGGTGTAGAAAGCCCATGAGATCAACAAGATAACCAGAAAGTACATGATCGAGAACGCCGCCGCCGGCCCCAGGTCAAACTGGCCGATGGCCATCTTGACCAGATCGATCGACAAGAAGGTTGTGGCATTGCCCGGACCGCCGCCGGTGACAACGAAGGGCTCGGTGTAAATCATGAAACTGTCCATGAAGCGCAGCAGAATGGCGATCAGCAGCACGCCTTGCATCTTGGGCAGTTCGATGTAACGAAACACCGCCAGCCGCCCGGCCTGATCGATCTTGGCCGCCTGATAATAGGCCTCGGGGATGGATTGCAAACCGGCATAGGACAAAAGCGCAACCAGCGAGGTCCAGTGCCAGACATCCATGACGATCACCGTGGCCCAGGCATCCAGCGTATCATTTGTATAGTTGTAATCGATCCCCAGCGAGTCCAGGCTATGACCCAGAAGGCCGATATCGACGCGGCAAAAGATCTGCCAGATCGTGCCGACCACGTTGAACGGGACCAAAAGCGGCAGCGCCATCAGCACCAGACAAAACGAAGCCCAAATCCCCTTTTTCGGCATGTTTAGCGCCACAAAGATCCCCAGCGGCACTTCGACGGCCAGAATGATTCCCGAAAAGAGCATCTGACGCCACAACGCCGCGTGCAGGCGATCCGAATGGATCATTTCTTCGAACCAGCCGACGCCTTCCCAAAAGAACTCGTTGTTTCCAAAGGTGTCCTGGACCGAGTAGTTGACCACCGTCATCAAGGGGATCACGGCAGAGAAGGCCACCAGAACCAGAACTGGCAGGACCAGAAGCCAGGCCCGGTTGTTTTGTGTCTTGTCCATCAGATCGCCCCCTGCATCTGCAAGATCGGGGCGACACGCCATTCGTCGGCATAGACGTTGATCTTGCTCGGCTCAAAAATCACCTGACGCTGATCGGCGCCAATCTCGGCGGCGTCCTCGGCAATGATGTTGAAGGTCGAACCCGCCACTTCGCCGCGCAGGATGCGTCGCCGCCCCACGTCTTCGATGCGGTGCAGCGCAAAAGGCAGACCTCCCGAGGTGGCCAGGCGGGCAAATTCCGGGCGGATGCCGATCTGGACCCGGCCTTTGGGCGTGCCATAAGCCGCCCCCAGCGCCAGATCGGCCCCCTGCACCAAAGCGCGGTCATTCAAGACGCTTGCGTCAAGAAAATTCATCCCCGGTGATCCGATGAAATACCCTACAAAGGTATGCTCCGGGGTCTCAAACAATTCCTGCGGCGTGCCAAGCTGCACCACCCGGCCTTCGGACATCACCACCACCTTGTCGGCGAAGGTCAGCGCCTCGGTCTGGTCATGCGTCACATAGATCATGGTATGGCCGAACTCGCGATGCAGCGATTTCAACTGGGTGCGCAACTCCCACTTCATATGCGGGTCGATCACGGTCAGCGGTTCATCGAACAGGATGGCGTTCACATCCTCGCGCACCATGCCGCGGCCAAGGCTGATCTTCTGCTTGGCATCGGCGGTCAGCCCGCGCGCCTTCTGATCCAGCCGGTCTTCCATGCCGATCATGCGGGCAATATGCTGGACACGTGCCGCGCAATAGGCGGCATTCATGCCACGGTTGCGCAAGGGAAATGCCAGATTGTCGCGCAAGGTCATGGTGTCGTAGACGACCGGAAACTGAAAGACCTGGGCGATGTTGCGGGCGGCGGTCTTGGCATCGGTCATATCCTGGTCGCCGAACAGAACGCGCCCATGGCTTGGCCGCACCAACCCCGAGATGATGTTCAAAAGGGTGGTCTTGCCACAGCCAGACGACCCCAGCAGCGCATAGGCGCCGCCGTCCTGCCAGACATGATCCATTTCCTTCAGCGCGAAATCGGCGTCCGACCTGGGGTTGGGCAGGTAGCTGTGGGCGAGTTTGGACAGGGTGATCTGCGACATTCAGGCGGCCTTTGCATAGGCAGCGACAGCCGCCAATGCCCCAGTTTGTTCAAACACATAGACATGCGCAGGGTCCAGCCAGACGGTCACGTCAGACCCATCCTCAATCCCTTGCACCCCATCCACCAGCCCGACCCAGCGGTCCGGCCCGTGATGCAGATGCAAGAATGTCTCTGCCCCCGTGATCTCGGTCACTGACAGCTTGCACGGCAAGGCGATGGCCGCGTCCGAATGGCGGTTCAGT
>JAYSWK010000445.1:0-3632 GCA_043718085.1 Rhodobacterales bacterium | reverse complement strand
CGAGCGGGCCAGATGCCACCACGGCATGGCGGTCTTGAGGGACGGCAGGAAGCGGGGGCCAAGATACAAGGCCACACAGGCGAAATGCCCGATGAACCGCGCCCAGACCACTTCGGCGGTGGGGTAGTGGGCGACAAGGTGCTTGGCCAGGGCATCCATCGCGGTAAAGCAAAAGATCCCGGTGGCCAGAAATAGCACACCTTTGCGGGTCTGGGTCTGGGCCTGGGTCGGACGGGCGCGGCTCATGGTGTTGTGCCACTTTGGGTGAGGCGAACTCGTCGCGCCCGCGCCATGGTGCTGCGTGCTCTCTGGCGCAAGCCCTTAGAATACATCGCTTTTTGGGGAGTAGCGGAATGGCCCCCCGCAGGTGGACAGGGGACTATGGCCCCGGTGGGGCCGCGCAAGCCCCCGAAACGGGTCTGGCCATGCCATTGGATTGGCAAATCAATGGCGAATCTCATGGCATGTCCGGCGGGCATGCGCCACATTGTCCGGACATTTGAGATTGAGTGATCCTTACGGACCTGCGCCAGGTCATTAGAGCCGGATGGATATTTACGGAATCTCAGATCGCCGAAGCATCTTTCCCCCGATATGCCCAAAGCATATCGGGGACGCGCCTGCCTGCTCTCGGGCAGGCGCGTTCCGCGCCAACCCCAGGCAGACGCGTCCACTTTGTCGCTTTCGGTCCCAGCCGCACCCCCCTTGCCGTCGCCAGGAGGCTCCGGCAATCGGACCGATGAGGGCTCGGCTGGAGCCTTCATCAGGCGGTCCTCTTGGTGCAGTTGGCGCCGGCAGGTCAACGATGGGGCAGGATGGGGTCTTTGTTTCGCGAGGACCCATCCCGTACCAACTCCAGGACGAAGGCTTGATGCAAAGGCCCTTTTCGCGATCATCCAAACGATGTCGCATCGGTCCCGCGCGCTTTGCATACCCCCGGCCCGCATCAACATGAACCTGAGTCCGAACCGGGGTCCGGGGCCCTGATTTTTCGCAGAAAAATCATGGGGCGGGGCGGATCTTCTCATCCCAGGGCCAGCGACAAGGCGCAAAAGCGGTCAAGGCCGATCTCCTCCGCGCGGGCGGTGGGTGGGATGCCAACGGACAAAAGCCTGGCCTCGATATCCGGCCCCAGGGATTTCAGGCTGGAGCGCAGCATCTTGCGGCGCTGCCCGAAGGCCAGGGTGGTCACGCGGGTCAGGACCGTCTCATTGGCCGGATAACGCGGCTGGGCCAGCCGGGTCAGATGGACCACGGCGGAATGGACCTTGGGGGCGGGGGTAAAGGCCTCGGGCGGCAGGTGCATGACGATCCTGGCATCGCAGCGCCACTGGGCCAGCAGGGCCAGACGCCCGTAATGCGCGCTGCGCGGCGTGGCCACGATCCGCTCGGCCACCTCTTTTTGAAACATCAGGGTCAGGCTTTGCCAAAAGGGCGGCCAGGTCGCGGGCGTCAGCCAGCGGATCAAAAGCTCGGTGCCGATATTATAGGGCAGGTTGGCCACGACGCGCACGGGCGGCGTCAGATACTGGCTGACATCGCGCTGCAGCGCATCGGCATTCACGATCTGCAAGCGACCCGGATAGACCGCAGAAATTTCTTCCAGGGCCGCGATGCAGCGCGGGTCCTTTTCAACGGCCAGAACCCGCCGCGCGCCTTCGATCAGAAGGCCGCGCGTCAGCCCGCCGGGGCCGGGGCCGACCTCAAGCACATCACATTGCGACAGATCGCCCGCCAGACGGGCAATCTTGGCCGTCAGGTTCAGGTCCAGAAGGAAGTTCTGCCCCAATTGCCGTTTGGCCACCAGATCATGGGCGCGGATCACGTCGCGCAGCGGGGGCAGCCCGTCGATCATAGCCATGGGGCGCGACCCTTTGCCATTTGGGCGGCCAGCCGCAGCGCGGCCAGGGTGCTGTCGGGACGGGCAATGCCCTTGCTTGCAATGTCGAACCCGGTGCCGTGATCGGGCGAGGTGCGGACGAAGGGCAGGCCCAGGGTCACATTCACCCCGCCGTCAAAATCCAGCGTCTTGATCGGGATCAGGGCCTGATCGTGATACATGCAGATCGCGGCGTCATAGGTGGCCCGCGCCCGGGCATGAAACATCGTATCGGCGGACAGGGGGCCGGCAAGGGCCATGCCCTCGGCGCGCAAGCGGTCCAGCACGGGCGTGATCAGGGCAATCTCCTCGCCGCCCATCGCGCCACCTTCCCCGGCATGGGGGTTCAAGCCCGCCACGGCCAGACGCGGGGCGGCAATGGCGAAATCGCGGATCAGGCCCTGATGGGTCAGGCGGATTGTGGTTTCCAGAAGCTCGGCCGTCAGGGCGGGCGGCACCTCGGCCAGGGCCATGTGGATGGTCACCGGCACCACGCGCAGGGCGGGGCTGGCCAGCATCATCACCACGGGCACGTCGCCCGCCAGGTGGGCCAGATATTCGGTATGGCCGGGAAAGGCGAAACCCGCCCCATCCTTGAGCGCCTTTTTGTGGATGGGCGCGGTGCAGATCGCCGAGGCCAATCCCTGGCGCACCAGATCCACCGCGCGGGCGATCACGTCGATCACGCTTTGGGCGTTGGCCGGGTCGGGCTGTCCGGGCGTGTTCGGGGCGGGAAAGACATGGGGCAGGACGGGCAAAAGCCCGGTATCGGTGGTCAGGGCCTGACGCGGGTCGTCCAGAAGCTGGATCGCGGTGCCCGGCGGCAAGTGGCCCGGATCGCCGATCCAGAAGAAGGGCAGCGTGCCCCCCAGCGCGGCCCTTGCGGCCACGGCAAGTTCGGGACCCAGACCCGCGGGTTCGCCGCAGGTCATGGCAATGGGCAGGCGCAGGGTCATTGCAGCTTGATGATCGCGTTCGAGCGCAATTCTTCCAGATAGCCCGTGGCCAACAGCCCAAGCTTGGCGTTCAATAGCGTGCCGCCCACATCATCGCGCGACGGGGCAACGTCAGAGGCGGGGGCGCGCGAACACAGCATGACCAGCGACGCCGCCCCGCCCTGACCGGGCAGCACGGCGGTGTCGCCCGGATCAAGCCGGGACAGGGCCGCGCGCAGCTCGGCGGGCAGGCCGCCTTCGGGCAAGGTGGCGCGCTGAACCGCCTCGGCCGACATGCCGCGCGCCAGATCGTTGATATCGTCACAGCTGTCCAGCGTCAGGGCCAAGGCGGCCAGATCGCTGCCCGCGGGCGCAAAGAAGCGGGCATAGTCGACCACGGCGGCCCCTTTGGCGTCGCCCGGGGCCTGGCTGATGTCGCGCAACTGGAACAATTGCACCGCGCCGCCCATGACGATGGGATCGGTCACCTCGCCCACTTTCAGCGCCATGATCTGGGGGGCTATTTCGGGCGGCAGGGCAGAAACGGCGACCCAGCCCAACTGGCCCCCGGCCCGGGCGGTGGCCGATTTGGAATAATCCTGGGCCGCCATGGAAAAGGTCCGTGTGCTGGTCGCGGTCTTTTTCAGGCGCTGGGCCAAGGCCATGGCATCCACCTCGCCGCCCGTGGGCAAGACTATTTCGGACAGCAGCACGCGCAATTCGCCGCCCGACGCCGCCCCGGCCCCGATGGCACGGTCTATTTCGGCATCCGAGATCAGGTTGGGGCGGGCAAATCTGGCCCGCACCACGCCGCGCCA
>JAYSWK010000444.1:0-9127 GCA_043718085.1 Rhodobacterales bacterium | reverse complement strand
AGCGCGGGCGGCAAGGGCCATGGCAATGTCCATCACCTCGGCCCCGGACCGGCGGTGCTGCATGGTGTTCCAATAACCAAAGGCCAAAGCCGGCGTGGTGACATTGTAGCCCTGCTTCAGGTCTTTGGCGAAAAGGGTGGCGGGCGGGGCGGCGACCTCGGGGCCGGTGACCTCGGCCAAGGCGGGGTTGAGCTCCAGTTCACTGACCAGCTCAGCCAGCACATAGGCCGCGTTCACGCCGTTCTGCGGATAGCCCGCATGGGTCTGCTGGCCCACCACCAGGGCCGTCAGCAACTGCTTGCCGATCGACCCATAGGTGACCACGCGTCCAGTGGCGCCGTCGCCGCTGTCGGCAATGGCGTCGAGATTGATGACAAGGGCGATGTCCAGCCCTTCGTCGGCAGCCAGCCGTTTGAGTTGGGGGATGGCGGCGCGGGCGCCGGCGGATTTCTCCTCTTCATCCGCGACGGCAAGGAAGATCAGGGTCAGATCGCCGGCATAGGCCTCCATCGCGGCGATCCCGGCGGCGAGACCGGCTTTCATGTCCAGAAGGCCACGGCCCGGCAGAAAGTCACCGCTTTCGAGATCGGCCAGGGCAAAAGGGCTTTCGCCTGTGTCTCGCAGGCGGCGGATGGTGGCGTCCAGCAGCGCAGGGGGGTCGAAGGCCAGGTCCTGCAGGGGGCCGTAGTCTTCGACCGAAACGACGTCAAAATGGCCGGTCAGGACGACAGCGCGGCGCGAACGGCCGCGTTTCAGTGCGAAGAGGTTGCTGCGCCCGGTTGCGTCGCCCTCGATCGGGGCGATCCAGATGCGGTCGAAATTCAGGGCGGCGCCAAGTTGGACGGGCAAGGCGGCTTCGGCGGTCGAGCCTGTGACAGAAGGCCAGCGCGTCAGCATCAGCGCCAGGTCGCGCGCCCGTGCGGCCAGATCAGAGGTCATGCCATGCGCGCGTCATCGGCTAAGCCCGCCCGCAAGGTCAGGCATGTCCAGCGCGGCAAAGCCATAGTGCCGCAGCCATCGCAGATCCGCCTCAAAGAAGGCGCGCAGATCGGGGATGCCGTATTTCAGCATCGCAATGCGATCAATCCCCATGCCAAAGGCAAAGCCTTGCCACTGCGTCGGGTCCACACCTGCCGCACTCAGCACCTTGGGATGCACCATCCCCGAGCCCAGGATCTCCATCCATTTGTCGCCCTGGCCGATCTTCAACTGGCCACCCTCCCACGAGCAGCGGATATCGACCTCGGCCGAGGGTTCGGTAAAGGGGAAATGGCTGGCGCGAAAGCGCAGTTCGACCGAAGGCACCTCGAAGAAGGCGCGGCAAAACTCTTCCAGCGTCCATTTCAGATTGGCCATCGAGATGTCGCGGTCAATGGCCAGCCCTTCGACCTGATGGAACATCGGCGTATGGGTCTGGTCCATGTCCATCCGGTAGACCCGGCCGGGGGCGATGACGCGGATCGGCGCGCCCTGCTCGGCCATGGCGCGGATCTGAACGGGGGAGGTGTGGGTGCGCAGCACATGGGGCGGGCGATTGTCGCCGGGGGCGCGGTGCATGAAGAACGTGTCATGCTCTTGCCGCGCCGGATGTTCGGGCGGAATGTTCAGCGCATCGAAATTGTACCAATCACTTTCGACCTGCGGGCCTTCGGCCACGGCAAAGCCCATGTCGGCGAAAATGGCGGTCAGTTCCTCCATCACCTGGCTGACCGGGTGGATGGTGCCCCTCGGGCGCGGGCGGGCGGGCAGGGTGACATCCAGCCATTCGGTGCGCAGACGCTCGTCCAGCGCGGCATCGGCAAGGGCCGCCTTCTTGGCGCGCAAAGCTGCGTCGATCTCGTCCTTCAGGGCGTTCAACATGGCCCCCGCGGCCTTGCGCTGATCCGGCTCCATCTTGCCAAGCGACGCCATCTGCGCCGAAATCTCGCCCTTCTTGCCCAGGGCTGCAACGCGCACCTCTTCCAATGCCGCCTCATCGGAAGCCAGGGCCACTGCGGTCAGGTATTTGGCTTTCAGCGCGTCCATCGCGGCCTCATCAAGATTGTTCGGGCAGATGCGCGACGGTGCTAGCCTTACAGGCCCGCCGATGCAAGGGCGGCCAAGCCTTAGCCGCCGGCCTGCAGCCGTGCAGCCTCGTCCGCGGCCCGCGCGGCCGCGTCATAGGCGGCAAGCTCGGGGTCCAGCGCCTCAAGCTCGGCAATATGCGCCTCGTCAAGGATCTTCTGCGCGCGGTTTTCCGGCGTATCCAGAACGG
The DNA here is from genome assembly GCA_043718085.1 of Rhodobacterales bacterium. Taxonomy (GTDB): domain Bacteria; phylum Pseudomonadota; class Alphaproteobacteria; order Rhodobacterales; family Rhodobacteraceae; genus Stagnihabitans. The sequence continues at coordinate 6,873 of JAYSWK010000444.1, read as the reverse complement.
CGCGGCCATAGGCGTCATCCATATAGACACCCTCCAGCTCGACACTCTCACCCAGCGTACGCACCTTGACGCGGGTGCCGTTGTCGATCCGGTTGTACAGATCAATGGCGTCCTGATTGAAAAGCCTGATGCAGCCCGCAGACGTGGCATGGCCGATCGAGGCATTTTCAATCGTGCCATGGATGCGGAAATGGCTGTCCTTGCCACCACGGTAAATATACATCGCCCGCGCACCCAATGGGTTGTCCAGCCCACCGGGCAGACCACCGGCATATTCGGCGTACAGGTCAGGCCGGGTCCGCACCATATTGCCCGTTGGCGTCCAAGAGGGCCATTGCTCGGTCCGTCCGATCACGCCCGAACCCTTGAACGATATTCCCTCACGCCCCACCGCGATGGCATAGCGCGTCGCCATACCGCCGTCCTCGACCAGATATAGGCGGCGGGCAAAGGTATCGACAACAATCGTGCCAGCGTCCTCGGGGCCGTTGTAGGGCACCTCCGCCTTGGCAGCACCTTCATAGAAAAGATGCGCCTCGACAGCCGGGATCAGAAACGCGCCGTCCTGCAGCGCCTGGTAACCGGGGGGCGACACGGCAAGGCTTGGCGCGTCGGTGGGCGCATGTGGTGCACCACAGGCGGCAAGCAGCGTCAGCGTCGCCAATGCAGAGAAATGGCTAAGAAGTCTGGTCACAATCGTGTTCCGGTTGGTGAAGGCATGTGCCAGCACCAAAACCAAGATGCGCGCCTCGTCAAGCCCTGCCACGCCAAAGCGGGGCAATGCCGGGCCTTTGTGCCGCAATTGCCGGGTCATTTTGCCCTTTTTGGATACAGTCACTCCAATACCCGGGCTTCGCTGACCAGCATGATCGGGATGCCATCGCGGATCGGAAATGCCAGATTGGCCGCGGTCGAGATCAGTTCCTGCCGCTCGGCGTCATAGCGCAAGGAGGCTTGGGTGCGCGGGCAGACCAGTGCCTCCAACATCCGCCGATCAAACGGCGCCCCGGTTGGGCTCGTCACGGTCAGGGCCGTTGTCATTGCAATGTCTCCTCGCCAGAGCTTCGACTTTGCAGCGCAAAGGCGATCAGGGTCTCAAGGCTCTTGCGCCGGGCAGGCAGGGTCACGGCCTCAAGCAGCGCCTGCTTTTCCTCGGCCGCAAAGGGACACAGCATCGACAGGACATTGACCAGCATCTCGTCATCCGCATCCTTCAGGTTGGACCAGTCCGTGCCCATCTTGTGGGCCTGCAAATACCGGGCAAGGTCTTTCAGAAACAGGCGGCGGTTGAAACCCGGATCGGGTTCAGGCGGCGAAAGGTCCACCAGAAACGGCGTGAAATCGATGCGCGCACGTCGGTATGGCACAAATCCGGCCATTTCATCGACCAGCATGAACCGGGCAACCCCGGTCAGGGTGACCATATAGCGGCCATCCTCCAATTCGGAAAACGACGTCAGCCGCCCGGCACAGCCAACTTGCGCAAGCGCAGGTGCCGCGCCCTCACCCCGCGGCTGGATCATGCCGATCAGCCGACGATCGCTTTTCAGACAATCCTCGATCATCGCCAGATAGCGCGGCTCGAACACATGCAGGGGCAGGCGTGCCCGGGGCAGCAGGACCGCGCCGGACAGCGGGAAAAGCGGTAAGACTTCGGGCAGGTCAGCGGGATTGATCATGCCGGCCAGCCTAGCGTGCTTTTCACGTCAGACAAAGATCATTGACGACAAGCGCCGACGACCGTTCAAAACAATCGGGTCCTGCGGCTTCAAAGCTCCGAAAATGATGAAAAGCTGGGCCTTTGCCGCGCCTTCGTTCCACTCACGGTCCAGTTTGAACAGATCCAGCAACGTATTGACCGCCTCTTCGACCTTGCCCGACGCATGCAGCGCCGTTGCCAGATCAAAGCGGGCTTGACGGTCTGTCGGATCCTGGGCCACCGCGGCGCGCAACTGGTCCTCTGGCCCTGCCGAGGCCGCCTGACGGGCAAGTTCAATCTGCGCGCGTGCAGCAGTGATCTCGGCGCTGCCAGCGATCTTGGCGGGGGCGGCATCAGCCAGGGCCTCGGCCTTGTCCAGATCATCGATTGCCAGATGGGCGCGGATCAGCCCGCCATAGGCTGCGGCGTTTTCGGGCTCTTCGGCCAGAATGGCGGCAAAGGTCTCGGCGGCATCGGCAACCGCACCTTCGGCCAACATCTCCTCGGCTGCGGCAAGGGCCTCGCCAAGACCCCCATCCTCACCACCCATGGCGCTGAGTTTCTCGATGAATTTCTTGATCTCGGACCCTGCAATGGCGCCCTGAAAGGCATCGACGGGCTGGCCCTGGAAAAAGGCATAGACCGTCGGGATCGACTGGATGCGCAATTGCTGGCTTAGCATCGGCGCGCGGTCCACATCGATCTTGACCAGTTTGACGCGGCCCTTGGCAGCGGTCACTGCGGCTTCCAGCGCCGGGGTCAGCGTTTTGCACGGCCCGCACCACGGCGCCCAGAAGTCCACAATGACCGGCACCGTCTTCGAGGCTTCGATCACATCCTTCATGAACGTGGCCTCGGTGCCATCCTTGATCAGGTCGCCAGGGACCTGGCTTGCATCAGCAGTTCCGAACATCGCATCCTCACGGGGTCGCAGCCTCTAGATCATTTGCCCTATATGCGCGCGAGGCGGCAAAAGGCCAAGAGGGCAGAACATGATTTCATGCGCGAACTGGAGACGGACTGTTCCCGTAAAAGATGCATAAATAACTTGGCAAATTCGCCCGATGCCCTACAGAGTGCCCTTATGAAGATTGAAACGACGCAATTGCCGGATGTCCTTATCCTGACCCCCGCCCGTTTTGGCGACGCGCGGGGTTGGTTCAGCGAAACGTTCAACGCGGGTAAAATGCACGAGGCCGGGCTGACAATGCCCTGGGTGCAGGACAATCATTCGATGTCTGCCCAGGTCGGCACGCTGCGCGGGCTGCATTACCAGCGCCCGCCCCATGCGCAGGACAAGCTTGTGCGCTGTTCACGGGGGGCGATCCTTGATGTGGCGGTGGATGCAAGGCGCGGCTCGCCCACCTATGGCAAATGGGTCGGGGTCGATCTTACGCCGGACAATGGCAAACAACTTCTTGTTCCCAAAGGTTTTCTGCATGGCTTCGTGACGCGTCTGCCGGATACCGAGGTGCAGTATAAATGCTCGGACCTTTATGCGCCCGACTTTGACGGTGCCGTCGCCTGGAATGACCCCGATATCGCTGTCGATTGGGGGATCAGCACCCCCGTCCTTTCTGCCAAGGATGCCAATGCCCCCGGATTTCGCGGTTTCGACAGCCCGTTCGAATGGAGCGCCACATGAAACTGCTCGTCACGGGTGGCGCGGGCTTCATTGGCTCGGCTGTGGTGCGCCTTGCGGTCAGGCGCGGATACGAGGTGGTGAACCTTGATGCGCTGACCTATGCCGCCTGTCTGGACAATGTGGCCGAGGTGGCCGCATCGAACCTTTACAGCTTTGAACAGGCCGATATCCGCAACCGCCCCGAACTTGACCGCATCCTCGCCCAGCACAAGCCACACGCCGTGATGCATCTGGCCGCCGAAAGCCATGTCGACCGCTCGATCGACGGTCCCGCCGATTTCATCGAAACCAATATCGCCGGCACCTTCAACATGCTGGAGGCGTCCCGCGCCTATTGGCAGGTCCAGGGCCGCCCGGCTGACTTCCGCTTTCACCACATCTCGACGGACGAGGTTTTTGGCTCGCTTGGGCCCACGGGCCAATTCAGCGAAACCAGCCCCTATGACCCGCGCAGCCCCTATTCGGCCAGCAAGGCCGCCTCGGATCATCTGGTGCGGGCCTGGGCCGAAACCTATGGCCTGCCCGTCGTGATGACAAACTGTTCCAACAATTACGGGCCTTTCCACTTTCCCGAAAAGCTTGTTCCCGTGGTGATCCTGAACGCTTTGGCCGGCAAGCCCATCCCGGTCTATGGCACGGGGCAGAATGTGCGCGACTGGCTTTATGTCGAAGATCATGCCGTTGCGCTGCTGACCGTGCTGACCAGGGGTGCTTTGGGTCGCAGCTATAACATCGGCGGCGAGAACGAGGTGCGCAACATCGACCTCGTGCACAAGATCTGCGCCCTTCTGGACGACATGCACCCCCAAGGCGCCCCGCACGATCGGCTGATCACCCATGTGACCGACCGACCCGGCCATGATGCGCGCTATGCGATTGATCCGGCGCGTATCCGCCAGGAACTTGGCTGGCGCCCCTCGGTGACCTTGGACGAAGGACTTGCGCGCACGGTGCGCTGGTATCTGGACAATAAGGCCTGGTGGCAGCCCTTGCAGGCGCGTCAGGGTGTTGGTGAAAGATTGGGAGTAAATGGTTGATGCTGACTGCACATTTGCCTGCGGGCTATCTTCTGGCCCGCGCATGGCCGCGTAACCTGCCCCATCTGATACCGATCATGCTGGTCGGCTCTCTGGTGCCTGACCTTGACATGCTGTGGTTCCATCTGGTCGACCACGGCACCGTCCACCACCACGCCTATTGGCCCCATGTGCCGCTGTTCTGGTTGACATTTGCGGTCTTCTGGCTGCCGATGCTGCGCCATTTTGGCCTGGTGAAATCCGGCCTGGCCTTCTTCGCCGCCGTCTTTCTGCATCTGGTGCTGGACACGATAACCGGTGGGATCATGTGGCTTTACCCCTTAAACACCACCCTCTTTTCCCTGGTGGACGTGCCGGCCACACATGGCAACTGGATCGTCTCTTTCATGCTGCACTGGACCATGCTTTTGGAACTCATGATCTGGGCAACCGCCGGCTGGGTCTGGTTTGCTTCTCGGGACCAGGTGGTGGGCTGATCGTCACCGCGCGCGGTCAGGGCATCCCTGACCCGGTTTTCACCGGATTTTCCAGCGATCCTGCGTGCAAATGCCGCGCGCGGGGTTTATGCGCATGGCATGATCTGCCCATCTGCAAGGCATGTGAACAGTGACCGGAACGCGCATTCTCATCTTTGGCAAAGGCGGCCAGGTGTCCACCGAATTGCACCGCCGCATGCCCGCCGGGCTTGAGGGTACATTCCTTGGCCAGGACCAGGCCGATCTTGCCAACCCAGCCGCCTGTGCGGCCGCCATTCATGCCGCCAGACCCGATGCGGTGATCAACGCCGCCGCCTGGACAGCCGTTGACCGCGCCGAAACCGCGCAAGCCGCGGCCCAGATCGTGAATGCCGACGCCCCCACCGCCATGGCCCGGGCCTGCGCCGACCTTGACCTGCCCTTTTTGCACATCTCGACCGACTACGTCTTTGACGGAACCGGCAGCACCGCCTTTCGACCCGACGATCCGACGGGTCCCCTTGGCGCCTATGGCCGCACCAAGCTTGGCGGTGAACAGGGCGTTGCCGGGGCTGGCGGCAAATGGCTGATCCTGCGCACCTCCTGGGTTGTTTCGGCCCATGGCCAGAATTTCGTCAAGACCATGCTGCGACTGGGGGCGGAACGCACCAGTCTGAATGTCGTCGCCGACCAGATCGGCGGGCCGACCCCGGCAGCTGCCCTTGCCGACGCGCTGATCAGCTGCGCCAAGGCCATGATGAGCGGCGCAAAGGGTGGTCTGCACCATTTTGCCGGCGCGCCTGACACCAGCTGGGCCGATTTTGCCCGCGCCATCATGGCCGGGGCCGGGCTGAACTGCACCATTCAGGATATTCCGACCTCGGCCTATCCAACCCCGGCACGGCGCCCCTTGAACTCGCGGCTTGACTGTTCCAGCCTGTCACAGTTCGGTCTGACCCGGCCAGACTGGCGCGACGGGCTTCACGACATCCTAAAGGATTTGAGGGCGCAATGACACGCAAGGGCATCATTCTCGCGGGCGGTTCGGGCACCCGGCTTTGGCCGATCACCATGGGCGTCTCGAAACAGCTTCTGCCGATCTATGACAAGCCGATGGTCTATTACCCGCTCTCTGTGCTGATGCTGGCCGGGATCCGCGAGATCGCCGTCATCACCACACCCGAGGATCAGTCGGGCTTTCAGCGCCTGCTGGGCGATGGCGCGCAATGGGGCCTTGCACTGACCTGGATCGTGCAACCCTCGCCCGATGGCCTGGCCCAGGCCTATCTTCTGGCCCGTGACTTCCTGGCGGGCGCGCCGTCGGCCATGGTCTTGGGCGACAACATCTTTTTTGGCCATGGCCTGCCCGAGATTCTGGCGGCGGCCAAGGCGCGCGACACGGGTGGCACGGTTTTTGGTTACCGCGTCTCGGACCCCGAACGCTATGGCGTGGTCGAGTTCGGACCCGAGGGGCAGGTTCGACAGATCATCGAAAAGCCCGCAAAACCGCCCTCCAATTTCGCCGTGACCGGGCTCTACTTTCTGGACGGTCGCGCGCCGGATCTGGCTGCGCGCATTACGCCTTCGCCGCGTGGCGAGCTTGAGATTGCCGATCTTCTGGACCTTTATCTGCGGGAAGGCAGCCTGACCGTCGAAAAGATGGGCCGTGGCTTTGCCTGGCTTGATACCGGAACCCATGGCAGCCTTCTGGACGCCGGCAATTTCGTGCGCACGCTGCAGGCGCGGCAGGGTCTGCAAGTCGGTTGCCCGGACGAGATTGCCTACCGCGCGGGCTGGATCGACAAGGCCGCCCTGACCGCCCGGGCCGAGATTTTTCGCAAGAACGACTACGGGATCTATCTTGCCAGCATTCTGGCAGAGTAACACCGCTCAGCGAAAAATGGCGGCCACGGTAACCAGCAGAAAGACCGCCCCGGCCGAACTGACGACAAATCGCGGCAGGCCCAATATCGGGCGGGCCGGATCGTCGAACATGCGGTAAAGCCCGGCAATTCTGCGGTTTTCCAATAAAATATC
>JAYSWK010000443.1:0-3648 GCA_043718085.1 Rhodobacterales bacterium | reverse complement strand
GGCCCGAATTCACCACGCCGCCGCCAGTATAGAAAACGGGCTTTTCGGCCGTCTCGATCATCTCGACCAGGCGAAGGATCTGGGCCGGATCGCCCTTGGTGCGGGGCTGGTAATGGCTGATCCGCGCCTCGTCCGGCGGGACATAGTCGGATTGGGCAAACTGGACGTCCTTGGGGATGTCGATCAGCACCGGGCCGGGGCGTCCGTGGGTTGCGACGTGAAAGGCCAAATGGATGGTCTCGGCCAGTTTGGCGGTGTCTTTGACCAGCCAGTTCATCTTGGTGCAGGGGCGGGTGATGCCGACGGTGTCGGCCTCTTGAAAGCCATCGGTTCCAATCATGAAGGTCGGGACCTGGCCCGTCAGCACGATGATCGGGATCGAATCCATCAGGGCATCGGTCAGGCCGGTCACCGCATTGGTGGCGCCCGGACCCGAGGTCACCAGGGCCACGCCGGGTTTGCCGGTGGAGCGGGCATAGCCTTCGGCCATATGGACCGCACCCTGTTCGTGGCGCACCAGGATGTGGCGGATGTCGTTTTGCTGAAAGATTTCGTCATAGATCGGCAGGACGGCCCCGCCCGGATAGCCAAAGACGACCTCGACCCCCTGATCCTTGAGGGCCTGAACCACCATTCTTGCGCCGGTCATCGTCTTGGTCATCGCGTTTGCCTCGTCCTTCATCTCAACAAAAAGCCCCCGTTTGGGACGGGGGCGCATGGGAACCTGGATGGTTGTCCGTTACCGGCCCATGCGCTGTCGTTCTACAATTACCAGAATGCGTGACAACTAAGGTCCCCTCGGCTTTGGCGGGACACTATGGGCGGCTGGCGAAGGCGTCAACCGCAAAATGACATGTTTTATGTCGTCTGAGGCGATTCATTTGTATCTTTCTTGCGTGACCACGGCGCCCGACGCAACAAGACGCAATCGACGCCTCAGGCCCCGGTCAGTGCGGCCTGAACCAGGGCGCGCAGTTCCTTGCGCACCGGAATGGCGCTGGACGGCAAGAGTTGGGTGAACAGGATGACGACCATGTCGTGGACCGGACTGACCCAAAAGAAGGTTCCCGCCGCACCGCCCCAGCCATAGTCGCCGACCTCGGCCGAAATCTGCGCCTTGGCCGGATCAAGAACCACCGAACCCAAAAGACCAAAGCCCACCCCGTCGAACTGGGTTTCGGCCCAGACTTCGGTGGCCATCGCGGCCAGATCGCCGGGCAGGTGGTTGCAGGCCGCCAGCCGTAATGTGCCGGGGCTCAAGAGGCGCGTGCTACCCAGCGCGCCGCCTCCTCGCAGCATTTCGCTGAACCGCCAGTAGTCGTCGATGGTGCCCACCAGCCCGCCGCCGCCGCAAAAGGTATCGACCTTGCCCTGCCGCCATGCCGAAACCTCGGGCGCCTCTTTCAGTTCCATGCCGGTCGGCGTCGCCTGATACATCGGGGGAAAGCGACCCATCGCTGCCGCTGGCACCGAGAAACCGGTGTCCGTCATGCCCAGGGGTTCAAAGATCCGGGTCTTGAAAAAGGCGTCCAAAGTCATGCCGGACACCACTTCGATGATGCGGCCGGCCACGTCGCAGCCGGCGCTGTATTGCCACCGCGTCCCCGGCTCCCATTCCAGCGGCAGTTCGGCGATCCGGCGCACCATCTTGCCCAGCCCGCCATAGCCCAGGGCAAGGCCAAGCGTTTCCCGGGCATAGGTATCGCCCAAGAGGCGTGGATTGGAGAACAGGCTCAGTCCCGATCTGTGCGTCAAGAGGTGGTGAATCGTCATTCTGGTCTTGACCGGCACCGTTTGGTCAAGCGACGTGGCCCCCGGGATCAACAGTCGCTGGTCCCGGAATTCCGGCAGGTACGCCTCGACAGGATCGTCCAGATGGACCCGCGCTTCTTCATACAGCATCAGCAGGGCCACGGCGGTGACAGGCTTGGTCATCGAGTAGATGCGGGCGATCAGGTCGCGCTGCCAGGGTCGCCGGGCGTCGACATCCGAAAAGCCTGCGCTGTCGTAATAGGCCAGTTCGCCATGGCGGGCGACCAGCACCGCACCCCCCGGCCAACGCCCGCTGTCGCAGAAGCGTTGCATCCATGGCTTCAGCCGTGCCAACCGGGCCGCGTCAAATCCTATGCGTGCCGGGTCGGAAACAGGTTCACCACCAAAAGAACGGATCACCGGGGTCTCCTTTCGCCAACAAGGGTACAAGCTGCAAACCTACCAGCCTTCTTGCTTTTGACCAAGTCAAACCCGCTTGGGGCATCGCAAAGCCTTTGGCGCCCGGCTACTGCCAGCCGGCGCTTTGCCCGGTTTAGGCAGGATTTTGCCCGGGGTCCGGCCGCATGTAAATTTTCTTAACATACCTCTTGAAACCCAGGGCGGGTAGGTACATCTTGCATCATGTGAAAGACATTCACATTGAAACGCAACTTAGGAGACCTCAGCCGATGTATACCGCCTCCAACGCCAATCCGACGGTTTCACCCAAGGAGGGTGTAATGTCCGGACTTCGCGGCGTCGAGCGCTGGCTTGACGAGCGCGGCCGCAAGGCCTGGATCATCGCCATGATCCTTGGATTCATCTTTGTCTGGCCGGTTGGCCTGGCTCTTCTGGCCTATATGATCTGGAGCAAACGCATGTTCAACCGTTCCTGTGCCAATTCGTCCGACCGCAGCAGCCCCTGGGCGCGTCATGGTCATCACTTCGGACATGGCAATCCGTTCCGCTCGTCCGGCAACACGGCGTTCGACGCCTACAAGGCCGAAACGATCCGCCGTCTGCAAGAAGAGCAGGATGCCTTTGAAGCCTTCCTGCAGCGCCTGCGCGACGCCAAGGACAAGTCCGAGTTCGACAATTTCATGGACGACCGCAGCCGTGCCGCCAAGTCGGGTGACGCGATGCCCGAACCCAAAGCCGAGTGACCAATCTTGACCGGGGCGCCCAACGCGGCGTCCCGGGCAAACAACAGGAGGTATCCTTGACCAGCATTTCCCTTTCCAATCCATCGCAAGATCGTGGCGATGCGCCGTTCATTCCCGCACCGCCGCCCGTTTTCGTGCAGATCCTGGGCATGGTATTATTCGGCATCTTTGCCATTGTCGCTACCGTGATGGCGTTCGATTCCTTCTGGCTTGCCGGCTTTGCCTTGGCCATCATTCTGGGCTGGCGGGGATTTGGCCCGCGCCATGATCGCAACTATTCCCGGCAGAAAAAGTGCAAATCCCACGTCGAAGCCCCGAAAGAGCAATTCCAATCTTCGGGCAATACCAGTTTCGACGCCTACCGCGCGCAAGTCCTGCAGCGGCTTGAGGACGAGCAGAAGACCTTTGTCAGCTTCATGGACCGGTTGCGCGATGCCAAGGACAAGTCGGAGTTCGACACGTTCATGGACGACCGCGCCCGTGCAACATCGACTTCAGCCGCGCCTGCGCTGGGATTGTCTGCAGATACGCCGCGGGCAGGGGAATATTGACCCCTACCGGCGCGGCCCTGCCAGTGGAGCGGGGCCGCCCTGAACAAAAGGAGATAATCAGTGATGTACCAAGCGAGCTATGCCCCAAGCTTTCCCGACCCCGCCCAACAATCCTGGTTTTACGAGGGTGTTCTGGCCAAAAGGGCCATGGCTTGGGTTTTTGATACGGTGCTGACCGCGCT
>JAYSWK010000442.1:0-3653 GCA_043718085.1 Rhodobacterales bacterium | reverse complement strand
CCTCGGTTCTGGAAGAAAGGATCTTCGAGAACCGCTTCATGCATGCGCCGGAACTGACGCGGATGGGGGCCATGATCGAGGTGCATGGCGGCACGGCCACGGTCACCGGCGTTGACAAGCTGCGCGGGGCGCGGGTGATGGCGACGGATCTGCGCGCTTCGGTCAGCCTGATCCTTGCCGGGCTTGCAGCCGAAGGCGAAACCGTGGTCAGCCGGGTCTACCATCTGGACCGCGGTTATGAACGGGTCGAGGAGAAGCTGCGCGCCTGCGGGGCGCAGATCGAGCGGATCAAGGCATGAGTGACGCCCGTTTCGAGGATGCAGGCGAAAATCCCCTGCGCCTGATCGCCCAGGACGCCGAGGGGCTGTCGGTTCTGTCCACCCTGTTGCAGGACGCGGTCTTTCCCATCACGGAAATGACCTTTGCGCCCAGGCGGCGCCGCTTTGCGCTGCTGCTCAACCGCTTTCGCTGGGAAGACCGGGATGCCGCCCAGAAGGCGCGGCGCGGATATGAGCGCGTGCAAAGCCTTTTGGTTTTCGAAGACGTGCTGTCGGTCCGCTCGCAAGGCATCGACCGGGGCGAGGCGGACACGGTCCTGTCGCTCTTGTCGGTTGCGTTCAGGCCGGATCAGGATGGCATGGGGCGCGTCGAATTGATTTTGGCCGGTGATGGGGCGATCGCCTTGCAGGTCGAGGCTTTGGATGCCACGTTGCGCGATGTTTCACGCCCCTATCTTGCGCCATCGGGGCAGGTTCCAACTCATGAGGAGTAGTCCATGCGGCTGACAGGCAAAAGGGCATTGGTGACGGCGGCGGGCCAGGGGATTGGCCGCGCTTCGGTATTGGCGATGGCCCGCGAGGGTGCCAGCGTTCTGGCCACGGATGTGAACGAGGCGGCCTTGGCGGACCTTGCCGCGCAAGGGCTGGAAACCCGTGTGTTGAACGTGCGCGATCCCGCCTCGATTGCGGCGGCTGTCCAGGCGGCGGGCAAGCTGGATGTTCTGTTCAACTGCGCGGGCTTTGTGGCAGCCGGCACGATCCTGGATTGCGACGAGGACCAATGGGCCTTTTCGATGGATCTGAACATGACGGCCATGTACCGCATGTGCCGCGCCTTTCTGCCCGGCATGATTGCGGGCGGTGGTGGGTCGATCATCAACATGGCATCGGTTGCGGGCACGATCATTGCGGCCCCGAACCGATTTGTCTATGGCGCGACCAAAGCCGGGGTGATCGGGCTGACCAAGGCGATTGCCGCCGATTTCATTGGCAAGGGCATCCGCGCCAATGCGATCTGCCCCGGCACCGTGGAAAGCCCCAGCCTGGAACAGCGCCTGCGCGACACGGGCGATTACGAGGCGGCCCGCAAGGGCTTTATCGCCCGCCAGCCGATTGGCCGGATCGGCAAACCGGACGAAATTGCGGCCCTTGTGGTGTATCTGGCCAGTGACGAAGCCAGCTATACGACCGGGGTCGCGCATGTGATCGACGGCGGCTGGTCCAATGTCTGACGTCAATATCTGAGGAGATCAGGATGAAACTTCTGCGACATGGCCCGCGCGGCCAGGAAAAGCCCGGCCTTCTGCATTCAGACGGCACCATTCGCGACCTGACCGGGCTGGTGCCCGATATTGGCGGTGCGGTGATCTCGGATACGGGGTTGGCCATGTTGCGCGGGGTGGATGCCGCCGCCTTGCCAGTGGTGCCTGCGGACACGCGGCTGGGGGCCTGCGTTGCGGGCACGGGGAAATTCATTTGCATCGGGTTGAACTATGCCGACCACGCCGCCGAGTCGGGCATGCAGGTTCCGCCGGAGCCAGTGATCTTCATGAAGGCGACCAGCGCGATTTGCGGGCCGACCGACCCGGTCATCATTCCGCGCACCTCGGTCAAGACCGATTGGGAAGTGGAACTGGCCATCATCATCGGCAAGCGGGCGAAATATGTGTCCGAAGCCGAGGCAATGGACTATGTGGCAGGCTATGCCGTGGCCCACGATGTCAGCGAGCGTGCCTTTCAGTTGGAACGGTCCGGCCAGTGGACCAAGGGCAAATCCTGCGACAATTTCGGCCAGTTGGGGCCGTGGCTGGTGACGCGCGACGAGGTGGCCGATCCGCAGAACCTGTCGATGTGGCTGACCGTGAACGGGGTCAAACAGCAGAATGGATCGACCCGGACGATGGTTTACGGCGTCAGATATCTGGTCAGCTATCTGTCGCAATTCATGAGCCTTGAGCCCGGCGATGTGATCTCGACCGGGACACCTCCGGGGGTTGGGATGGGGATGAAGCCGCCGACCTATTTGAAGACCGGGGATGTGGTGGAACTGGCGGTCGAGGGGCTGGGCCAGCAGCGCCAGGACGTGATCGCGGACTAAGATCGGGCGGTTTTCGGGAGTGTCCGCATGTGGACACTTTTGAAAACTGTTTTATATCAGAGGTTTGCGCTTTTTCGTTAACCAGGTGGAAAGGTTTGACCGCAGGCGTGGCGGTGTGGAACCCCGCCCTAGGCAGGCGGTCTATGACGGCTTGGGCGCGGGGAATGCGGTCGGCGGAATAAGTTGCGAAGTGCTTGTGACCGCCCTCACGAAGAGCCGCCTCGGCCTCTTCCAACTGGTGCAATGCCTGACGCGCCATCGCAAGATCATTGGAACGGTCAGCGAAGACCGTCATCGCCTCACCCATATTGCCCCATGTGGCGGCCCAGTCCAGCGGTACGCGGTCGCGCGTGTACTCCTCCAGCGCCGCGCGATAGGCGGTGACAGCCTCCTCCAGCCGCGCGGTGCCGGATGCGCGTTCCCCGAGGGCGCGCATGGCATTGCCAAGGTTGCCAATTGCGCCTGCCCAGTTCAGCGGATCGTTTTTGCGTGGATTTTCGGCCAGAAAGCTGCGGCGGTTGCCAACCGTGCGTGGCGAGATGCTTAAATGCCGTTTTCGATTTGCGAGACATAGCCCTTGCGATCCGGGTTGGCAAAGGACTCGCGGGCGAAATCCTCCAAAAGCCAGCCCTTGCGGGTTCGGGCGTCGCGGACGCGGTAGCCGAACTCTGCCAGCGGATCAGACATAACTGTCTGTAACTTTCCATAACAAGGCCAACACCGAACGTACCTGCCCGAAATCGTCGAAATCGAGGTGGGGGCGTAGATGTGGCATGTCGCGACATGACCTTAACCCAAGGCGGGCCCGCTGCAACTCGGAAAAGGAAAACCGATGTTTCAGCTCATTTCTTCCCTTCTTGACTGGTTCGCCAGTCCGCAAGGGTCAAACTATCTGCGCGCTGCTACTGTCTGACTACGGTGCTGGGCGTCGATGGGCGGATTGTGGCGGTGGGCTTGGGGGCATTGTCGCTGTGGCTGGCCTTTCATTGAAGCTGCGGATGGGGGCGGATTCCTCTTGCCCCCGTCCATCCCGCCGATTAAATACCCCTCGTCGGAGGCGTGGCTGAGAGGCCGAAAGCACTCGGTTGCTAACTGAGCAGGGGGGGAACTCCCTCGTGGGTTCGAATCCCACCGCCTCCGCCAATTTTCCTGACTCGTTGCGAACCAACACATTGTAATACTTAAAGAAAGTCTGGGATGACTCCGACTATCCTTAGATGGCGTTCGAATCTTCTGCACAAACTTCTGCACAAACCCTGCCTGGGGGCTTGAACCAG
>JAYSWK010000441.1:0-3656 GCA_043718085.1 Rhodobacterales bacterium | reverse complement strand
GCCTGGGACGGCCCGAGCGACGACGAAAGCCTGCAGACCATGGTGTTCGCCGTGGGCAAGGACCATGGGTTCGAGCCGCTGCGCGACTGGTTCAAGGCGCTTTACGAGGTGCTGCTGGGGGCGTCGGACGGGCCAAGGTTCGGCGGGTTCGTGGCGCTTTACGGCGTGACCGAAACCGTGGCGTTGATCGACCTGGCGCTGAAGGGCGCGTTGGTCGCGTGAATATGACTTGACTGGGGGCAACCCCGGTCTAGCGTTCTGGCGGGGACGTCAGAAGGGATAAAGTCATGCGACTGCACCTCTACGCCGTGTTGGCTGCCATGCTGGCCGGGCCCGCACTTGCACAGGAAGAACCGATCCAGTCCACCATCACCGCCCAGATCGAGGCGTTCCGCGCCGAGGATTTCGAACGCGCCTATGCATTGGCCTCGCCCACGATTCACGAGATTTTCGGGCCGACCGAGAATTTCGCGGCCATGGTCGCCACCGGCTATCCCATGGTGGTCAACCCGGCACAGGTCGAGATGCAGGAGTTGCGGACGGTCGGCGGCGGGTTGTGGCAGCGGGTGCGCATCACCGATCAAAAGGGCCAGGCGTTCTTGCTGGACTATCAGATGGTCCAGGGGCCGGAGGGTTGGCTGATCAATGCGGTGCAACTGCAAAGGGCCGCCGACGTGGGCGCCTGAGGCCGGGGGCTGCGACGTTTGCGACCCGGGCATCGCGCCCTGGCCGTTGCGCCAAAGCCGCCCCGACCGCACGCCGGCCTTTCGCGACGTTAACAAAGCCTTGCTACCCATTTCCGCGCAAAGGGCAGTGGTCCCGTGGTCGCAAGGGAAAAGGGTTTAGGGCATGAACAAGGCAATTACCGAGGGGCTGGTCCTGATGCCGCCGCCGTTTTCGGCGGGGCTTAATCTTTGGTCGCGGGACGACGGGCTGGCGGGTCAGGGCAGCTATCTGGCGCAGTCCAACGCGGCCTATGTTCCTTCGGATCAGGATTTCGCGGGCTGTCTGGAGCTGACCAAGACGCTGGCGACGATGAAGCTGCGCTGCTTTCAGTCGATCCCGTTCGAGCCGGGCCTTTATCTGCGCGTCACGGCCAAGGTCAAGGCGATGAGCGGGGCGTTCCCGTCGGTGCGCATCGCGGCCTGGGCGGGCAATTCCAGCGGGGGAAATGTGGCCAGCGCCGTGCAGACCGGGCCATCGACGCTGCTGACGACCTATGGCCAGGTGGTGACGGTCACGGCCATCATCGGTTCGGGCAGCCGGACGGGGGTGGATATGGTCTGGGGTCTGGCCCCGGTCAATGGCCATATCGGCATTGATCTGACGGGCGCCACGGGCGGCGTGGTGCGCATCGAGGATATCGTGATCGAGGATGCCACGGATGTCTTTCTGTCCACCCGGTTCAACTGGGTTGATGCGCGCGACTATGGGGCCATCGGCAACGGGGTGACGGATGATCTGGCGGCGTTCAACGCGGCGGATGATGCCGCAGCGGGCAAGATCGTGCTGGTGCCGCCGGGCAACTACAAATTGTCCGCCAACATGACGTTCGAAAATCCGGTGCAGTTCGAAGGCACGGTCAGCATGGCGGCCACCGACCGGCTGATCCTGCGGCGCAACTTTGACCTGCCGACCTATTCGGCGGCTTTTGGCGGCGAGTTGGCGGGGTTCAAGCGGGCGTTGCAGGCCCTTTTCTACTATACCGATCATGTCGAGCTGGATCTGGCGGGCCGCAAGGTCGAACTGGACGGGCCCATCGACGTGGCTTCATTGGCCGGCTTGACCACCTTTGCCGAGCGGCGCGCCATTCGCAACGGCCAGTTGCAGGCCATTACCTCGACCGCATGGAACACCGACACGGTCACCTCGGTCGCCACCTATTCCACGGCGCAATCGGCCCGGCTGACCGCGGTCGCCAATGTGGCCAATATTCCGGTTGGCGCGCGGGTCAGCGGCACGGGTGTGGGCCGCGAGGTTTATGTCAAATCCAGGAATATCAGCGCGGGCACGCTGGATCTGAGCCAGCCTTTGTGGGCGGCCGCCGGCACCCGCACCTTCACCTTTGAACGCTACAAGTACATGCTTGATTTCGGCGGCTTCACCACCTTGTCGAAATTCGAGCTGACCAATGTCGAGTTTCTGGCCGGCGGTCTGGCCAGCGCGGTCATGCTGGCGCCGCAGGGCGAGTTATTCCGGGTGGCGGAATGCGTGCTGAACCGGCCCAAGGATCGCGGCATCACCTCGACCGGGGTGGGGTGTCAGGATCTGCAGATCGACAGCTGCCAGTTCATCTCGAACGAGCAAACCATCGCGGCGCAGACCCGCACGACGATTGCCTTCAACATCAATGCCAATGACGCCAAGATCCGCCTGAACCGGTCGAACCGCTTTGCCCATTTCGGCATCATGAACGGCACGGGCCATATCCTGCTGGGCAACCATTTCTTTGGCGGAGACAACGAGACGGCGGGGGTGCGGCGGGCCGGTCTGGTCTTTACCCAGACCAATGTGAAAAGCTTCGTGACCGGCAACTATGTCGACAACTGCTTTATCGAGCTGACCAACGAGCATGACGATCAACCCGATTTCAGCAATGAGTTCACCTTCGGCGGGCTGACCATGACGGGCAATACCTTCATGGCGTCGAACGTGGCGGCGTGGTTTCGCTGGCTGGTCATCACGCCGCGCGGGCCCGGCCATGCGCTGAACGGCTATACGGTCGCCAACAACACCTTCCGGGTGACCGGGGCCACGATCGACCGGATCGAGATGGTGGATACGAGCTATTCGACGCTGGAGTTCAACAGTTTCCGAAACATCACCTTCGAGGGTAACACGTTCAACGGGGTCACCCAGGCCACGGCCAGCCCCTTGCTGATCCAGCACAATCAGGCCACGGCGGCGGATACCTGGAGTGTCGATGGCGCGGCCTATCTGCCCTTCGGGTCCTGGGCGCGCAATGTGACCTCGGTCGTGGCCGAGGGGGCGATCACCAATGCCAGCAACGTGGCGCAATATGTCATGCCCTATACCCAGGTCGAACAGGGGGCCAACAAGAACCTGATCAACCTGAAATGGCCGACGCAAGTAAAAGGATTGATGCAGGTCACCCTGCGCTGCGACAACCCGCTGTAGCGCCCTATCAGGGCCGCAACCCCGGTGGGACATTGGTGAAAAGATCAAGCAAGCCTCGCCTTTTGGCGGGGTTTTTGCTTTATGGGGGCAGAACTCAGGGGGAGACGACATGGACAAGCCGCATGTGTTGCAGATGGGGGAATATGATCCGTGGGAAATGGGTCCGCTGAACGCGCGATTTGTGATGCATCCGCTGCATCTGGCCAAGGACCGTGCGGCATTTCTGGCTGAGGTCGGGCCACAGGTGCGGGCGATCGCGACCCGGGGCGATATCGGGGCGAATGCCGAGGTGATTGCGGCCTGCCCCAGGCTGGAGCTGATTGCCGTCAACGGTGTCGGCTATGACGGGGTGCATCTGGCCTCGGCGCGGGCGCGCGGCATCCGGGTGACGAACACGCCGGGGGTTCTGGACGGCGAATGTGCCGACCTTGCGGTGGGAATGATGATCGCTTTGGCGCGGGGCATGGTAAGTGCCGACGCATGGGTGCGGTCGGGGGATTGGGCGCGGCGCGGCGACC
>JAYSWK010000045.1:0-2435 GCA_043718085.1 Rhodobacterales bacterium | reverse complement strand
ATCTCGGCCGCCGCCCCGGGCGAGATGATGATCGCATTGTTGCCCGTGGCGTCCTCGATAAAGATATAGGCAGCCCCGGTATAGCTTTCGGGATGTTGGGTAACGGCCGGATGCACCCCGGCCTTTTTCCAGGTGGCCAGCGCGATATCGGCAAAGGCATCGCGGCCCAGGCGGCTGATGAAATGCGTCTCGGCCCCCGCCATGGCGGCGGCAACGGCCTGATTGGACCCCTTGCCCCCCGGTCCCAGCACGAAACTGCGCCCCAGAATGGTTTCGCCCATCTTCGGTTGCCGCGCCGCGCGATAGGCCGTGTCGGCGACAAAAACGCCCAGAATGACAACGCGGCCCATCATTTCACCTCGGGCGCGATCACGCCCTTGCGAAAGATGAAGCAGCCGTAGAACCGCCGCTCACCGGTCTGGATCACCGCATAAGCCTCGCGGGCGCGGTCGTAGAAATCGAACCGCTCGATGCTGACCATCTTGCGCGGCCGTCCTTCGGCGGCGTCGATGGCCGCCTGCACCTCGGCCTGCACCGGCTCGATTTGGGTCGGCGCGCCGACCACTTCCATGCGGCCCGCGAAATCGTCCACAAAGGTATCCAGCGGCAGCACCGACAGCACCGCCTCCACCGCCTCGGCGCAGGTCAGGTTGTCCATGCGCAAAAGCTCGCCCAGCACCGTCTCGCGGGCGACGCTGTCCGACGGGAAATTGGTGTCGGCAATCACCAAAGTGTCGCCATGCCCCATGGCGCGCAACGCGAACAGCACCTCGGCATTCAGCCGGTTGTCGAGATTTTTCAGCATGTTTCCCCCCCTGTCAGGACGGCAGATGCTGGCGCACCGCCTCCGCCATGGCAAGCCCCAAGGTAACCTGATCCGCTGCCTCGTAATGGATCCCGTCCACCGGGCTGACCTTGATCACTGCACCCGCATCGAAAAAGCCAACCCCCATCCGGTCCGCCATCGACCGGATCGCCGCCGCCAGCCCCAGCGATTTCGCCGCCCCACCGGCAAACATCTCGGCCAGGCAACCCACTTCCAGAATGGGCGGCGGGGCCACCACCATCACCATTGGTGCGCCGCCCCCCGGACCCGCACCGAATGTCAGGATCAGCCGCACCAGGCGGGCCAGGCAAAAGGCGATATCGGCTGAACTGACATGAAAGCAGTTCTTCAGATCATTGGTGCCCAGTTTCACGATGACCAGATCCAGGGGCTTGTGGCTTTCCAGAAGGGCGGGCAGAACCGTCATGCCGTTGCGCCACGGCCCATCCATCGGATCGTCATGCACCGAGGTGCGCCCCGGATGCCCCTCGTTGATCACCTCATATCCCGGCCCCAAGGCCCGGCCCATGACCGACGGCCATCGCGCCGCATGATCAAACCGCCCTGCCCCGTCCAGGGTCGGCAGCGGCTTGGTGCCATGGGTGTTGCTGTCGCCAAAACACAGGATGGTCCGCGGCATCAGATCCGCTCCCCCGTGGCCCCGTCAAACAGATGCGCCGCACCGGGTTGCGGGCGGATACAGACCTGCTGGCCGGGCTGAAAACTTTGGCGGTCGCGCAGGACCAGCGTCATTTCCTGCCCCCCCGCACGCAGCACAAGATGAATTTCCGCCCCGGTCGGCTCGACCACCACAACCGTCGCGGCCTGGCCCGCATCAGCCAGCACCAGATGTTCGGGCCTGATCCCATAGGTCAGCTTGCGCCCGGCCTCGAACCGGCCCTCCAGCGGAAAAGCCACAGCGTCGCCCTGGAAACTGCCATCGCCCGCCACTTCCCCCGCCAGCAAATTCATCGCAGGCGAGCCGATGAACCCGGCCACAAAGACATTGGCCGGGCGGTCATAAAGCTCCAGCGGCGCGCCGATCTGGCTGATGCGGCCATCGCGCATGACCACGATCCGGTCCGCCATGGTCATGGCCTCGATCTGGTCATGGGTAACATAGACCGTCGTGGTGCCCAGCCTTTGGTGCAATTCGCGGATTTCGGACCGCATCTGCACGCGCAGCTTGGCGTCCAGATTGGACAAAGGCTCGTCGAACAGAAAGACCTGCGGATCGCGCACGATGGCGCGGCCCATGGCCACTCGCTGTCGCTGCCCCCCCGACAAGGCGCGCGGATAGCGGCCCAGATAGGGGGTCAGCCCCAGAATATCGGCCGCCTTGGCCACACGGGCATCAATCTCGACCCTGGACATCCTGGCCATTTTCAGTGCGAACGACATGTTGGCCGCCACGGTCTTGTGGGGGTAAAGCGCGTAATTCTGGAACACCATCGCGATATCCCGCTCGGCCGGGGGCAGGTTGTTCACAACCCGGTCGCCGATCGAGATTGTGCCAGCACCAATGCCCTTCGGGCTGCGGCAAGTCCACGCTTTTGCGCATGATCGCCGGGCTCGAGGGCATTGGTGCTGGCACAATCTCGATCGGCGA
>JAYSWK010000440.1:0-3692 GCA_043718085.1 Rhodobacterales bacterium | reverse complement strand
CCGCTTGCCACCCGCGACCCCGAGATTTTCGCCTCGATCACTGCCGAGCTGGGCCGTCAGCGCCATGAGATCGAGCTGATCGCGTCCGAAAACATCGTTTCCCGCGCCGTGCTGGAGGCGCAGGGGTCGGTGATGACGAACAAATATGCCGAAGGCTATCCCGGCAAGCGTTACTACGGCGGCTGCCAGTTCGTCGATGTGGCCGAGACCCTGGCGATCGAGCGGGCAAAGACGCTGTTCGGCGCGGCTTTTGCCAATGTGCAGCCCAATTCCGGCAGCCAGATGAACCAGGCCGTGTTTCTGGCTTTGTTGCAGCCCGGCGACACGTTCATGGGGCTGGATCTGAATTCGGGCGGGCATCTGACCCATGGCAGCCCGGTCAACATGTCGGGCAAGTGGTTCAAGGTGGTCAGCTACGGCGTGCGCAAGCAGGACGAGCGGCTGGACATGGAAACCATCCGCGAGACCGCCCTGGCCGCCAAGCCCAAGCTGATCATCGCCGGTGGCACGGCCTATAGCCGCATCTGGGATTGGCAGGCGTTCCGCGCCATTGCCGACGAGGTCGGCGCCTACCTGATGGTCGACATGGCCCATATCGCGGGGCTGGTGGCCGGTGGCCAGCACCCCTCGCCCTTGCCCTGGGCGGATGTGGTCACCACCACGACCCACAAATCCCTGCGCGGCCCGCGCGGCGGCATGATCCTGACCAACAACGAAGACATCGCCAAAAGGGTCAACTCGGCCGTGTTTCCGGGCTTGCAGGGCGGACCCCTAATGCATGTGATCGCCGCCAAGGCCGTGGCCTTCAAAGAGGCGCTGGACCCGTCGTTCAAGGACTATGCCGCACAGGTCGTGGCCAATGCCCGCGCCATGGCGGATCAGCTGATGAAAGGCGGGGTCAACATCGTGTCGGGCGGCACCGACAACCACCTGATGCTGGCCGATCTTCGCCCCAAGAAGGTGACCGGCAAGGCGACCGAGGCCGCGCTTGGCCGCGCCCATATCACCTGCAACAAGAACGGCGTGCCGTTTGACCCCGAAAAGCCCTTTGTGACCTCGGGAATTCGTCTGGGCACGCCTGCCGGCACGACACGCGGCTTCAAGGAAGCCGAGTTCCGCCTGATCGCCGACTGGATTGTCGAAGTGGTCGATGGTCTGGCGGGCAATGGCGATGCGGGCAACGCCGCGGTGGAAGCCGCCGTGCGCGCCAAGGTCGAGGGGCTTTGCAAGCGCTTTCCGCTGTACGCGGGCATGTGAACCCCGACCAATGCCACAGGAAGGCCCGCCCATGGCGGGCCATTTGCATTTGCGGGGCCATCTCGGACCATGGGTCCTGCCCGCTTTTGACGCCGCCGCCGCGGGCCCCCAAAGGCCCCCAAAGGCCCAAGGCAAAGGGCAGCACCCGCGCGGCCATGTCCCGCATGGCGTGGCGATGGCCCCCGACCGCGCCGCCCGTCCCTGTGACCAGACCCCGCGCGCGCATTCGGCTGCGCCCATTCCGGCCTTGGGTGAGGCTCGTTCAAGAACGGGTCATGGCCGAAACAGCGAAAGCCTGGTTGACTTCATTTTGACTGCCGGGTCAAAATGCCCCGAACCAGGAGGCAACCATGCCGCGCGATCCCCGCTTTGACCCGCTGTTTGAACCGCTGAAGATCGGCCCAGTCACCGCCCCCAACCGCTTTTGGCAAGTGCCCCATTGCACGGGCATGGGCAATCTTTACCCCCGGACCCTGGCCACGATGCGCGGCATCAAGGCCGAGGGGGGCTGGGGCGTGGTCAACAGTGAATATTGCTCGATCCATCCCTCGTCCGATGACACGACGGCGCCCTATGCCAGCCTGTGGGATGCGGGCGATCAGGCCAATATGGCGGCCATGGCCGAGGCGGTCCACGGCCATGGTGCCTTGGCGGGGGTCGAGTTGTGGCACGGCGGATGGCGGTCGGGCAATGTGCTGACCCGCGAGGCGCCGCTGGCCCCGGAAAGCCTGATGGCGGACCGGGTGCCGTGGCAAAGCCAGCGCATGGACCGCCAGGACATCGCCGATCTGCGCCGCTGGCACCGGGACGCGGCGCTGCGGGCCAAGGCGGCGGGGTTCGATGTGGTCTATGTCTATGCCGCCCACACCTATCTTCTGTCGCAATTTCTGGACACGGCGCAGAACCCGCGCCGCGACGGTTATGGCGGGTCATTCGCGAACCGCACGCGGATCGTGCGCGAACTTCTGGCCGACACGCGCGACGCCGTGGGCGACAAGATGGCCATGGCGATCCGCATCGAAGTGGTGAACGAAGATGGCACCGGGCGCGCGGCGCGGGCCGAATTTCTGGGCCAGATCGCCGCAATGGTCGATGTGTTCGATGTGACCGTCCCGGACTATGGCCATGAAATGGGGCCGTCGCGTTTCGTCAAGGAAGCCTCGCTTGAGGATCATGTTGCCCATGTCCGCCAGGCGACGGGCAAGCCCGTGGTCTCGGTCGGCCGGTTCACCAACCCCGAAACGATGCTGTCGCAACTGCGGCGCGGCGTGCTGGATTTCATCGGCGCCGCGCGCCCCTCGATCGCCGATCCGTTCCTGCCTGCCAAGATCCGCGACGGGCGGATCGAGGATATCCGCGAATGTATCGGCTGCAACATCTGCTATGCCCATGACGGGCTTGGCGCGCCGATCCGCTGCACCCAGAACCCGACCATGGGCGAGGAATGGCGGCGGGGCTGGCACCCCGAGCGTGTGCCGGCCCTGCACGGATCAAAGCCCGTGCTGATCGTGGGCGCGGGGCCTGCGGGGCTGGAGGCGGCGCTGACCCTGGGGCGGCGCGGCGTGCCGGTCCTGCTGGCCGAGGCGGGCGAACCCGGTGGCCGCGTGACGCTGGAGGCGCGTCTGCCCGGCCTGTCGGAATGGGCACGTGTGCGCGACTGGCGGCTTGGCCAATTGGCCAAACTGGCCAATGTCGAACTTTTTCCCGGCAGCCAGATGACGGCCACGGACGTTCTGGCCACCGGCGCCCCCCATGTCATGGTGGCGACCGGCAGCCTGTGGCGGCGCGACGGGCGCGGGCGCAGCGCACATGGCGGGGTGGCAAGCTTTGACGACGCCCGCACCCTGACGCCCGATCAGGTGCTGCACGGCGCGCGGCCGAGGGGACAGGTGGTTATCTTTGACGATGAGGGCTATCATATCGCGGCAGGTCTGGCGGACATGCTGGCCAGCGAAGGGCTGGCCGTGACCTATGTGACCCCCTCGGGCCAGGTGGCGGAATGGAGCGGCTACACCGAGGAGCAGTCCCGGCTGCAAGCCCGGCTGATCGCACGCGGGGTGCGTATTGTCACCGGCCACAAGGTCAGCGCCTTGGGCCAAGGTGTGGCGCAACTGACCTGCGCCTATACCGGGCACATGCACGAGGTGGCCTGTGACGGGTTCATTCCCGTCACCTCGCGCGAACCGCAGGACGGGCTGTGGCTGGACCTGCAGGACCGGGGTCTGGCCAGCCTGCAGCGCATCGGCGATGCCCGCGCGCCGGGGCTGATCGCCCATGCCGTGCATGACGGCCACCGCTTTGGCCGCGAACATGGGGTGGGGCCCCAGACGGTCTTGCGCGAAAGGGTGGTGCTGGACCCGAAGCCTGGGCGGCAATGACCGCTTGCGGTGCCGGAAGGCCCGGTAAGGCCGGCATGGGCCCGGCCTGCCGCTGGC
>JAYSWK010000439.1:0-3695 GCA_043718085.1 Rhodobacterales bacterium | reverse complement strand
GTAATCCCCCCGGAATGGTCTTGCCCGGCGGGTCAGAGGCAGCAGCGCCAAAGCGCTCTACTTCGACAACCCCCTGTAATCCCCCGGAAATCCCCCCTTTGCACGCGTGCAAAGCAAAAAACCGGCGCCGGGGGGGATTGCCCGGCGCCGAGTGTTGCCGCTTGATGCAGGGAGACTGACTCAGGCGACTTTTTCAAGGGCGACTTCCGGGGTCAGCCCCAGCACCCGCACCACTTCACGGGTCAGATACGGGCGGTTCAGGGTGTAAAAGTGCAAATCTTCCACCCCCTCGTTGATCAGACGGTCGCAAAGGGTCGTGCAATGGGTCAGGGCCAGCAACTCCTCGCGCCCGTCGCGTATCGCGTAGTGAAAGCTTTCCTCCAGTCGCGGCGGCACAAAGGCACCGCAGCGCTGGGCGAACCTTTTGGCGCCTTCCCAACTTTGGATCGGCAGAATTCCGGGGGTAATCGGGGCGTCAATACCCGCTTTCACACAGGCATCGCGAAAGCGCAGAAAGGTCTCGGCTTCAAAGAAGAACTGCGTGATGGCCGAACCTGCCCCCGCGTCCACCTTGCGCTTGAGCCAATTGATGTCGGCGGCCAGATGCCCGGCCTCGGGATGGGGTTCGGGGTAGGCGCCGACATGGATCTTGAACTTTCCCATGGCGGCCAAGGCCTTGACCAGTTCCACGGTGTCCTTGAACCCATCCGGATGCGGCACAAATCCCTTGGCCCCTTTCGGCGGATCGCCCCGCAGCGCCACGATGTCGGTCACGCCTGCCGCAGCATAGCTTTCGGCAATTTCCAGTGTCTCGGCCCTGCTGGCATCGACACAGGTCAGATGGGCCGCAACCTTCAACCCATAGTGCTTGCCGATCGTCGCCACGGCCTCATGGGTCAATTTGCGCGTTGTCCCACCCGCCCCATAGGTGACCGAAACAAAGTCCGGCTCCAGCGGGGCAAGGTTCTGAACCGCTTCGAACAGGCGGAAAGAGGCTTCCAGGGTCTGGGGCGGAAAGAATTCGAACGAAACACGGGTCATCTTGGGCTCCTTCAGGCTTGCCCCTTTGTGCCAGAACGATCATGATGAATCCAATTCATAATTTTCATCATCTAAATGAGTCCTGACACATGTATCTGGAACTGCGCCACTTCCGCACCCTACGCGCCATTCAACAGGCGGGCGGTCTGGTCCGCGCGGCCGACCTCTTGAACACCACCCAGTCGGCCCTGTCGCATCAGGTGGCGGGGATCGAGGATCAGGTGGGGATGGAGCTTTTCGTGCGCCGCTCCAAACCCATGCGTCTGTCAGCGGCGGGTATCCGGATGCTGCGCGTCGCCGAACGCATCCTGCCCGAGATTGCGGCGCTGGAGGAAGAATTCCGCGCCCTGTCCGCCGGCAAGACGGGTCGTCTGCACATCGCCATCCAATGCCATGCCTGCTTCGACTGGCTCTTTCCCGTGCTGGCGCTTTTCCGCCACGCCTGGCCCGAAGTTGATGTCGATATCCGCGCGGGCCTGGCCTTTGACGCCTTTCCCGCCCTTTTGCGAGAGGAGGTGGACCTTGTCATCACCTCCAATCCCGAACCCCTGTCGGGCGTCTTTTTCAACCCGCTCTTCGACTATCACCCGACCTTCGTCGCCTCGTCGCAAAATCCTTTGGCCGAAAAACCGGTGATCGAGCCGCAGGATTTCCGCGATCAGACCCTGATCACGTATCCCGTGACCCGAGATAAACTTGATATATTCACCGAATTTCTGACCCCGGCCAAGGTTGAACCCCGCGCCCAACGTCCGGTCGAACTGACCGCCGTGATCCTGATGCTGGTCGGATCGGACCGCGGTGTCACGGTCTTGCCCGACTGGGTGATCCGGGATGTGAAATCCAATGCCGATTACGTCACCCGGCCCTTGGGCGACGGCACGATCACCAAACGCCTGTGCGCCGCCACCCGGAACGAGGATGTGGCCAAGCCCTTCATGGCCCATTTCCTGCGTCTGGCACGGACCGAGCCTGTCAAGCTGCAAAGGCCTTGACGGCGCCGGCTATTCCGCCAATCCTGTCGCCATGAAAACGCGCCATAGCAAGCCCCGTCGCCCCGGCCCTGTTTTCGCCCTGCATTTCTAGGCAGGGCGGCCCCGGCTCCATCTCTGGCATCCAGATTTCGGCTTCCGACCCGCCCCGAAGCGTAATTTTCGCATATTCGAGGCACCCATGTCCCTTCTCGCTGTCAAGTCCCTGTCCCTGACCCTGGCCATTCCGCTGTTCCGGGATCTGTCCTTCACCCTGGCCCCGGGCGACCGGCTGGGCCTGATCGCGGCCAATGGGCGGGGCAAATCGTCGCTGCTGCGCTGCCTTGTGGGCCAGTTGGAACCCACATCTGGCGACATCACCCGCGCCCGGGGCACCACCCTGGCCCTTGTCGAACAAGATGCGCCTGCGTCCCTGCTGCCCCATTCCCTGCGCGACGCCGTGGCGTCGGCCCTGCCCGACCCGATCAGCGATTTCTGGCGCGTCGATGTCTTGCTGGACGAGTTATCCGTGCCCCAAGAGCATCGCAACACGTCCCTGAACGCCCTGTCCGGCGGCTGGCAACGCATGGCCCTTCTGGCCCGTGCGGCCATTCTGGAGCCCGAAATCCTTTTGATGGACGAACCCACCAACCACCTTGACCTGACGCGGATCGGTCTTTTGCAACGCTGGCTGGCCCGGTTGCCCCGCGACATGGCCATCATCGCCGCCTCGCATGACCGCGCCTTTCTGGACGCCGTCACCACGCGCAGCCTGTTCCTGCGCGCCGAAAACTCCCGCGCTTTTGCCCTGCCCTACAGCCCCGCCCGCGCGGCCTTGGCCGAGATGGACGGCGCCCAGGCCCGCGAGTTCGAAAACGATCTGGCCAAGGCAGACCAGCTGCGCCGTCAGGCGGCAAAACTGAAGAACATAGGCATCAACTCGGGCTCGGACCTGCTGATCACCAAGACCAAACAGCTGAAAGACCGCGCCGAAAAGATCGAGGCCGCCGCCCGCCCCGCCCATAAGGACCATTCCGCAGGTGCCATCAAACTGGCCAATTCCGGCACCCATGCCAGGGCCTTGGTCACGATCGGCGACACCGAGATCGCCACGCCCGACCACCGTCCCCTGTTTCGCACCGGTCAGAAATGGATCGAAAAGAGCGACCGGATCGTGCTTCTTGGCCGCAATGGCGCGGGCAAGACCCAGATGGTCACGGCCCTTTTGCGCGCCATCACTGCCAGTCACCCGACGATCAGGTCCACCCCCAGCCTGGTGCTTGGTCATTCCGACCAGACCCTCAGCCACCTTGACCCCAAGGCCACACCCATGGACCTTGTCACCGCGTTCAAGACCGGCGATGCCCCGGCCCGCAGCCTTTTGGCCGGGGCGGGCATCCGGGCGGATGCCCAGACCAAACCCTTGGCCCCCCTGTCTGGCGGTCAGAAGGCGCGCCTGGCCATGCTGCTTTTGCGTCTGGAACAGCCCAATTTCTATTTACTTGACGAACCGACCAACCATCTGGACATCGAAGGCCAGGAGGCGCTTGAATCAGAACTGCAGACCCAGGGTGCCACTTGCCTTCTGGTCAGCCACGACCGCAGCTTCGTGCGCAATATCGGCACGCGGTTCTGGCTGATCGACAAAAAGCGCCTGGTGGAAATTGATGATCCTGAACACTT
>JAYSWK010000438.1:0-3701 GCA_043718085.1 Rhodobacterales bacterium | reverse complement strand
ATGCTGCGGCGGATGCGGCCTGCGAGGGGCTGTACAAGGCGCTGGCGGCCCAAGGGCTGGAGGCTTTGTATGATGACCGCGACGAACGGGCCGGGGCCAAATTCGCCACGATGGATCTGATCGGCCTGCCGTGGCGCATCACGGTCGGCCCGAGGGGGCTGGCTGCGGGGGTAGTCGAGGTCACCTCGCGGCGGACCGGCGTGTCCGAAGAGATGGCGCCCGAGGCCGCCGTGGCGCGGATCGCCGCGATTTACGCCGGCGTCTGAACAGTCGGTGTAGGATGGGCAATCTGCCCATCCTGGTTGCGAAAGCCCATCCTGGTTGCGAAAGATGGGCAAGCCGAAAAATTCGCCCAGCGAATTTGTCGGCCAATTGCCCATCCTACGCGCCATCAAAGGTGATCGTGACATTGCCGCGCTTGTGGCCGGTTTCGACCAGGGCATGGGCCTTGACCATCTGATCCAGGGGGAAGCTGGCCCCGATGATGGGGCGCAGGGGGCCAAGGGCGGCGAGGTCGGCCAGCCAGGCCAGATCGGCCGGAGCCTCTTTGCCGACACCAGCCAGGACCTTCACGCCGTTTTTGCGGCCATGCCAGCCCGCCAGGATCTGATCGCCAAGCGCGGCCACGACCAGGCAAAGCCGCCCGCCGGGCACCAAGGCATCGCGGCAATTGCGGGCCGTGGCCTGGCCGGTGCAATCGACGATGACATCATGGCGCTGGCCCATGGTGCGGAAATCCTGGGTGCGGTAGTCGATCGCCTCGGCCCCGAGGTCGGCCAACAGATCGGCATTGGCCGCCGAGGCGACGCCGGTGACATGGGCACCCATGTGGCCGGCAAGTTGCAGGGTGGCCGCACCAACCGAGCCTGAGGCCCCCACAACCAGCACTTTTTCACCAGGCTGCACCTTGGCCAGATCGCGCAGATAGTGCAGGGCGGTTAGGGCGCCGAAGGGCAAAGCGGCGGCCTCGTCCATGGTCAGACCCTGCGGCAGGGGCACCAGACGCGCGACCTTGACGGCGACATATTCGGCATGGGCGCGCATCGAAAAGCCACTGGTCGCCATGACCCGGTCACCGAGGCGCACATTGGTGACGCCTTCACCGATCTCGCTGACCTCGCCTGCAACCGAATTGCCCAGGATGGGTTGGCGCGGGCCGTTGAAGCCAAAGACCAGCCGCAGGATCGGCCCGAAACCGGGGGGCATGTTGGCCGCACGGATGCGGACATCGCCCGAATTGAGCGCCGTGGCATGCTGGCGGATCACGACCTGACCCGGTTTGGCGCGAGGGGTAGCAACCTCTTGAATTTGAACGACGTCGGGGGGGCCGTAGCGGGTAACGATCGCGGCTTTCATGGCAATACTCCGTTGTGGCGCGGCATTGGCGCCGGGATGGGAAGGGTGAATTTCGGGCGTGATCAGGGGGCGGTATAGGTAAAGACGTCTTCCAGCGGGCGGCCAAAGGCACGGGAAATGCGAAAGGCCAGTTCCAGCGACAACGAGTATTTCCCCGCCTCGATGGCGATGATGGTCTGGCGGGTGACGCCCACGCGGGCGGCCAGATCGGCCTGAGTCATCTCGCCCGCATCAAAGCGCAGACGGCGGATCGTGTTGGTCACCTGGGTCATGGATCAGATCCAGCCGCGTTGCAGGGCGAACTTGGTGAGGGACCCAGTCAGGGTGCCCACGGCAAAGGCGGACAGCATCACGTTCAGCGCGGCAAAGAGGCTGAAGTTCGCGGCCAGAAGGCCCACTCCGCCCAGAAACACGCCCGATGTCAGCAGCAACGTCACCTGTGCCCCGCGCAACCGGATCTGGCGGTCGCGTTCATCGACCAGTTGGGGCGGCATCTTTTGACCGGTGATCAGGCGCAAGGCGATGTTGATCAGGATGGTGACGGCGATGGAGGCTGCGATGGAAACCACGATCATCGTCAGGACCAGCCGCGCCCAGGCGGCGTAGGCGTCGGGTCCGTCAAAGGCCCCGGCAGCGGTCTGAGCGGTGATCTGCCAGACGAACAGGGTGATGACCAAGAGGTCGGTCACGATGGAGATCATCGAATTGCGTTCTTCAAACGACATGGTGTGTTCCCGAATCATGTTGTGTTTCTAAAACATAAAGTACTGTTTATCCGACTTGATGTAAAGTTTATATTACATTATGTGCGAAAAGCAGAACATATGGGGCCCGCGGGCAAGCCTTACGGACGGGCCGATCAGCGGCAGGGCAATCGGGCCATGAAACGCAACCCGCTTTGGGCTTGCGTTTCATGGCCGCGTTCTTCGGTCTCAAGCCAAGGTCAGTTCGGACCAACGCTTCTTCGTGGAATGACGGAAAGGGGTGGTCAGGCAAGGCCCCTGCGCTGGCGCGCCGGAGCGCGGATCACCCATTCAGCGACCGAAAGGTTGACGACCCAGGCAGAGATGAACACAAGGTCTACCAGCACGCCGCGCACCTCGCCGAACATCAGGAAGACGGGCAGCAACAGGACAGTCTGGGTCGCGGCGCCAAGGGTAATGGCATAGCTGCGCATCATCCAGGCGCGGTGATCGGCTACGCGGCGCTGTCTTATGGCGCGGATGCCAAGGAACAGCACCGCCAGAAAGACCACGGCCATGACGTTCTGCGCCGAATTGTACAGAACGGAATCCGCCTGCGCCTTGGCCGCGGCGTTCATCAACAGACCAGACACGGCAAAGTAGGTACCCGCGCCGACCAGAACCCGGCCAAGCCAGCGGTGCAGCCCGGGCAGGGCGCCGCGCAGACGGCTGGAGAACTGCGACCATCCCAGTATCAGCATGGCGGAACCGCCGAGAATATGCCCGATGATCGCCCAAGGGTAACTGGCGCGGCGGGCAATGGCGGCGGCGTCGCTGAGGGCATTGATGTCTCCTTGCTGCATTGACTGCAGGACAACGACGCCGGTCAGGGGGGGGATGATGGCCAGTAACAACAGGGCAAAGCGCGGCAGAGCCGCTGAAAGGGTGCGGAACATCGGGATCTCCGGGGGGGTTGGGGTCAGTCGGTTTCGAACTGGAACACTTGGTCAAGCGGTTTGTCGAAGGCGCGGGCAATCAGGAAGGCCAGTTCCAGCGAGGGCGAGTATTTGGCGGCCTCGATCGCCATGATGGTCTGCCGGGTCACGCCGACGCGGGCGGCCAGATCGGCCTGTGTCATCTCGGACGCGTCAAAGCGCAGGCGGCGGATCTGGTTGGTAACGCGCACTCAGATACCGGCCCGATAAAGCCCGAGTTTCACCAGGCTGCCCGCGATATCGCCCAGAAAAAAGCTGAGGTAAATCACTGTGAAGGCAACAAAACCGCCATAGCCCAGCGCCAGAAGGATCATGCTGCCCAGAAAGCCTGCGACCGCGAAGGCCATCGTGGCACCCATGCCGAAGAATTCGAATTTCCGATCCCGTTCATCGACAATGCCCCGGCCGGTTTCGCCCGAGATGGCGCCAACCACGATATTCGTCAGAATGGTCAGCGTGATGACGCTGCCGATGGCCACGGGCACAACCCAAAGCATGGTCTGCGCCCAGATCTGCAACCCGTCTGGCGCCATGCTGGTGCCATCGTGGTACATGGTCCAGATGCGGCTCAGAAACCAGGCGTTGACCAACAGGCTGCTGATCAGGGCGACGACAGTGTTGCGTTCGACATAGGACATGGGAAACTCGAATCGGTGTTAAGGCTGCT
>JAYSWK010000437.1:0-3701 GCA_043718085.1 Rhodobacterales bacterium | reverse complement strand
ATCCGACAACCCGCCCTGCGCTGTCCGGCGCCCATGACACCGACACGGTCATCGTGGGCGGCGGCCTTGCGGGCCTGACGACCGCGCTGGAACTGGCGCGCGAAGGTGTCCCGGTCACGGTGCTCGAAGCCGAATCCATCGGGTTCGGCGCCTCGGGGCGTAACGGCGGCATCGTCTCGCCCGCCTTTGCCTGCGGCAGCGATGCCATTGCCGCCCGGGTCGGAAACGACAAGGCGCGCGCCCTGCACCGCCTGTCCATCGAGGGCGTCCAGCGCCTGCGCGCCAATATCGACGCGCTTGGCGTGACCTCTGCCGACCCGATCCCCGGCGTTCTGAACCTGCGCCGCTTTGACGCCTCGGCCGATCTGCACGCCTATGCCGAAGAGTTTCAGCGCGATTACGGCTATGCCTTCACCTATCTGAACCAGGCCCAGATCGCCGAACGCCTTGCGACCAAACGCTACATCCACGGATTGGAGGATGCGCAAGCCTGCCATATCCACCCCCTGAACTATCTGCGCGCCCTGGCCCGCGAAATCGAACGCCTGGGTGGCCGCATTTTCGAGGCAAGCCCGGCGATTGGCGCAGACCTTGGCCCCACCAAGGTGATCCGCACACCCCAGGGCCGCGTCACCGCCCGCCGCGCCGTCTTTGCCACCGGCGGCTATACCGGGCCCCTGATCCCGCGCCTGAAACGCGCCGTCCTGCCCATCGCCACCTATATGATGCTGACCGAAGCCGCGTCCGAGCTTTTGGCCCAGACCATCCGCACCCGCGCCGCGGTGCTGGATGACCGTCGCGCCAGCGATTACTACCGTCTGGTGCAGGGCGGGACGCGCCTTCTGTGGGGCGGTCGCATCACCACCCGCGCCGCCAGTCCCGATGGCGTCGCCCGCGAATTGCGCGCCGCGATGCTGGATGTCTACCCCCAGCTCGCCCCCTTGAAGACCGATCTCGCCTGGTCGGGCCTCATGGCCTATGCCCGCCACCTGATGCCGCAACTGGGCGCGCTGCAAACGGACGTCTGGCACATCACCGCCTTTGGCGGCCACGGATTGAACACCACCACCATTTCGGCCAAGATCCTGGCCGAGGCGATCCTGAACCAGTCCGACCGGATCAGGATGTTCGCGCCCTTTGCACTGACCTGGGCCGGTGGTCCCATCGGCCTGGCCGTCGCACAACTGACCTATTGGGGATTGCAGGCCCAGGACCGGTGGCGCGAACGGCGCAGCTTACCAATCCCACCAAATTGATTAAAATTTCGCCCCTTTGACCTTTACGAAATACTCCACGGGGGTTGGCCTATTGCCCAAGGGGCAAAAGGCTTGGGGGTGTGAAACCCCCAATTTCGCCACGCACACCGGCAGTCACGGGCGTAAGATGGGTGCAACCCACCGCCCCTACACCGGCAGCAAACAGGCCGCCACCCTGCGCCCCTCGCCCAAAAGCACATTGTAAGTCCGGCAGGCGGCGGGTGAGTTCATCACTTCGACGCCGATCCCCGCCGCCTCAAGCGCGTCGCGAAAGGCCGAGGGGACATGGGCGATCTCGGCCCCCGTCCCGACCAGCAGCACATCGATGCGACCCAGCAGGGCCAGCGGTGCTGCGCTGTCATCCATCCCGCCCCAGGGTCCGGCGTCCCAGGGCGTCACCAGACAGGCCCCGCGCAGCACATGGGTGCCGACGCGAAAGAACCCCGGCCCATAGCCTTCGATCGCCAAAGCCTGGCCATAGGTGATCTCGGTCAAGCGCATCGGGGGATCCGCATCTCACGCCTCGATATTGGCGAACTCATGATCCGCACCCTTGCCGGTCTTTTTCGGTCGGTCGCTGCGGTCCAGCCCCAGAAACAGCACCAGGTTCTTGGCGACATAGACCGAGGAATAGGTCCCCAGCACCACGCCGACAAAGATGGCAAAGGAAAAGCCGCGGATCACATCGCCGCCCAGCCACAGCATCGAACCGACCGCAATCAGTGTGGTCAAACTGGTCATCAAGGTGCGGCTCAGCGTTTCGTTCACCGAAAGGTTCATCACGTCGCGCAGGGGCATGGTCTTGTATTTGATCAGGTTTTCACGCAACCGGTCAAAGACCACCACCGTGTCGTTGATCGAATAGCCCAGAATGGTCAAGAGGGCCGCCACGATGGTCAGATCGAACTTGATCTGGAACAGGGCAAAGATGCCGACCGTGATGAACACATCATGCAACAGCGCCAGCACGCCGCCCAAGGCAAACTGCCATTCAAAGCGCAACCACAGATAGGCCATGATCGACAGCGATGTGACCACCAAGGCAATGATCGACGATTTGACCAGTTCGCCCGAAACCTTGGGCCCCACGGTTTCGGATGATACCACCTTCAGCTTGGGGTCCATGACAACCAGCGCCGCCTTGACCTCGGTCAGCTTTTCGTCCGACACCACTTGCCCCTCGGCCGCCGAAATGCGGATCGAGGCGACGTGCTGATCGGCGGCAAAGCTTGGGTCAAAAACCTCGTTCACCGCGACATCGCCCAACTTCAGCCCCTCCAGCGTGCCCCGGTAAAGGCCGGTGTCGATCACCGTGCTGCTTTCGGTGCGCAGCGTCGTGCCGCCCTTGAAATCAATGCCAAAGTTCAGCCCCATCACGCCCCACAGGGCAAAGGCCAGCACCATCAGCGCGATCGAGCCGCCAAACGTCACCCATTGCCAGCGGAAAAAGTCGATACTGGTCTTTTCGGGGGCCAGTCGCAAACGCCATGCCATGACTTACACCACCATTGCTTTGGGCTTGCGCCAGTTGAACCAGATCTCGATGATCAGCCGCGTCACATAGATGGCCGAAAAGACCGAGGTCACAATGCCGATGCCCAGCGCCACGGCAAAGCCGCGCACCGGACCCGCACCAAAGAAGTACAGTACCACCGCCGTGATCAGTGTCGTCAGGTTGGCGTCGATGATGGCGCTCAGCGCCCGTTCATAACCGATCTCGATGGCCCGCGCCGGGGTGTGGGCTGTGCGCAATTCTTCGCGGATCCGCTCGTAAACCAGCACGTTGGCATCCACCGCCATGCCGATGGTCAGAACGATCCCGGCGATGCCCGGCAAGGTCAGCGTGCCGCCGATCAGCGACAATATGCCAAAGATCAGCCCCATGTTCAGAACCAGCGCCACCACGGCAAAGATGCCGAACAACCCGTAAGACGCGATCATGAAGGCGCCGACCGCAATCATGCCGACCAGCGCGGCCACGCGGCCTGCATCAATCGAATCCTGCCCCAGTTCCGGGCCGACCGTGCGTTCCTCCAGAAAGGTCATTTCGGCAGGCAAGGCACCTGACCGCAACAGAACCGCCAGATTGGTCGATTCCTCGACGCTGAAACTGCCGGTGATGATGCCCGACCCGCCCGTGATGGCCGACTGGATGACCGGGGCCGAGATCACCTTGCTGTCCAGCACGATGGCGAAAGGCTCGCCGATATGGGCGGCAGTATATTCACCGAACTTGCGCGCGCCGCTGACATTGAAGGTGAAATTGACCGCCGGTCGGTTGTTCTGGTCGAATGCCGGACCGGCATTGGTCAACTCTTCGCCCGTCACGACCGGCGTTTCGTCCACGACATAGAATTCGGCCGGACTTTCCGAACTGGGCAACAGGATATTGTGCAGCCCCGGCGTCTCGTTGGGATTGGAGGTGCGCCGCACCACCGGGTTGAA
>JAYSWK010000436.1:0-3712 GCA_043718085.1 Rhodobacterales bacterium | reverse complement strand
GCATCTGATGAAGCGGGTGACGCCGGGATTTCGCGCCCGGTTGGGTGACGGGGCCGGGAAGGGCGTGGCCTCGATCCTGTCGTTGCTGGCGATTTGGGCCATGGTCCATGGCTACCAGCAAGCGGATGTCACGATGTTGTGGGAGCCGCCCGCCTTTCTGCGCCATGTCAACAACGCGCTGATGATTGTTGCCGTCGTGTTGGTGAACCTTGGCTATTCGCGCGGGGTGTTGCGGACCAAGTTGCGTCATCCGATGCTGACCGCGGTCAAGGTCTGGGCATTGGCGCATCTGTTGGTGAATGGCGATCTGGCGTCGGTTGTCCTGTTCGGCGGTCTGATGGCCTGGGCGGTGGTGGATGTGATCCTGATCAACCGGATGGAACCCGGCTGGACGCCCCCGGCAGCAGGGCCCGCCCGCAACGATGTGATCTATCTTGGCGCCTCGGTTGTCGTGTTTGCGGGGATCGTCTATATCCATTCCTGGCTTGGCTAAAGCGGTTCAAGTTCATGTTGAATCAGAATTCAAACCAAAAGTGTTTGAATTCTGATGCTTGATGTTTCAACAAGAACTTGAACCGCTCTATCCGCCATTTGGGTGATGCATGAGGCTTTACCGATTTCTTTCCGATGACGACACGTCGGCCTTTTGCCACAAGGTGTCGCTGGCCCTGAGCAAGGGCTGGGAACTGCATGGCAGCCCGACCTATGCCTTTGACGCGGCGCGGGGTGTGATGCGCTGTGGCCAGGCGGTGATCAAGGAGGTGCCGGGCACCTATGCGCCCGACATGAAGCTGGGCGAGCAATAGGTTTGGGGCGCATTGCTGGCCAAAGCGGCCAAAAGCCGGGCTGATAGCGAAAACAGTCACAATCACCCGTTGCAGAGGGTGGCAGCACCGATTTACACGCTATTGAAGTGTTGCGGCTAAAAGGTGTCGCGGTCAGGTGCGATTGGGCGCGGTCGTTCATCAGGAGGGTTCCGCCATGGCAGAGGTGAAACGGGCAGAGCGCCCCCTTTCCCCGCATTTGCAGATTTACCGGGTTCAGATGACCAGCGTGTCCTCGATCCTGACGCGGATCACGGGCAACGGGATCATCCTGGGGGTGATGCTGGCGGTATGGTGGCTGTTGGCGGCTGCGGTGTCGGACAGCTATTTCGCGCTGGCCAATGGCGTCGTGACGTCATGGTTCGGCAAACTGGTCTTTGGCCTGTCGCTGCTGGGGGTCTGGTATCACTACCTGGCAGGCCTGCGGCACCTTTATTTCGACGCGGGCCACGGGATGGAGATCAGGACGGCGGAAATGCTTGGCTGGGTCTGCATCATAGGCGCAGTCGTGTTGAGCGTTCTGACATTGCTTGTGATCTGAAGGGGGCAAGACATGCGCTATATCACGGATCGCAAAAGGGCCGAGGGGCGCGGGGCGGCGCATACCGGAACCGCGCATCATTGGTCGATGCAGGTGACGGCGGTGGCCTTGGCCTTTCTGGTGCCGACGTGGCTTTACATCTTTGGCCATGCCCTGGGGGGCACGCGGGCCGAGGTTCTGGCCACTTTTGCCCGGCCCTTGCCGGCCATTCTGACGGGTCTGGTTCTGGTGGTGGCGATGCGCCATTTCGCCAAGGGGGCCACGATGATGCTGGAGGATTACACTCGCGGCTCGGTCCGCAAGATCGCCGTGATGTTCGTGACCTCGCTTGCCGGGGTAATAGCCGCAACGGG
This sequence comes from Rhodobacterales bacterium, assembly GCA_043718085.1. Taxonomy (GTDB): domain Bacteria; phylum Pseudomonadota; class Alphaproteobacteria; order Rhodobacterales; family Rhodobacteraceae; genus Stagnihabitans. The sequence continues at coordinate 1,994 of JAYSWK010000436.1, read as the reverse complement.
GCTTTATGCCCTGATCAAGATTGCCCTGTGAGGGATGCCCAATGACCGCCTATCCGTATGAAGTGCATGAGTATGACGTGGTTGTCGTGGGGGCCGGCGGTGCCGGCTTGCGCGCCACTTTGGGCATGGCCGAACAGGGGCTGCGCACGGCCTGTGTGACCAAGGTTTTCCCGACCCGCAGCCATACAGTGGCCGCCCAGGGCGGCATTGCGGCCTCGCTTGGCAACATGGGTCCGGACAGCTGGCAGTGGCATATGTATGACACGGTCAAGGGCTCGGACTGGCTGGGTGATACGGATGCGATGGAATATCTGGCGCGCGAGGCCCCCAAGGCGGTCTATGAGCTGGAGCATTACGGCGTGCCCTTTTCGCGGACCGAAGAGGGCAAGATCTATCAGCGCCCCTTTGGTGGCCACACGACCGAGTTTGGCGAGGGCCCGCCGGTGCAGCGCACCTGTGCGGCCGCCGACCGCACGGGCCATGCGATCCTGCACACGCTTTACGGGCAAAGCCTGAAGAACAATGCCGAGTTTTTCATCGAATATTTCGCCATTGATCTGATCATGACCGACGGGCGCTGCACCGGCGTCGTGGCCTGGAAGCTGGACGACGGCACGATCCACGTCTTCAACGCCAAGATGACCGTGCTGGCGACGGGCGGCTATGGGCGGGCGTATTTTTCTGCAACCTCTGCCCACACTTGCACCGGGGATGGCGGCGGCATGGTGGCGCGCGCAGGTCTGCCGTTGCAGGATATGGAGTTTGTGCAGTTCCATCCGACCGGCATCTATGGCTCGGGCTGTCTGATCACCGAAGGCGCGCGGGGCGAGGGCGGCTATCTGACCAATTTCAACGGCGAGCGGTTCATGGAACGCTACGCGCCGCATTACAAGGATCTGGCGCCGCGCGATTATGTCAGCCGCTGCATGACGCTGGAAATCCGTGAAGGCCGGGGCGTGGGGCCGAACAAGGACCACATCCATCTGCACCTGAACCACCTGCCGCGCGAGGCGCTGGAGTTGCGCCTGCCCGGCATCACCGAAAGTGCGCGTATTTTCGCGGGGGTCGATCTGCACAAGGAACCGATCCCGGTGCTGCCCACGGTGCATTACAACATGGGCGGCATCCCGACGAATTACTTTGGCGAGGTTCTGAACCCGACCAAGGACAATCCCGACGCCATTTTCCCCGGCCTTATGGCTGTGGGCGAGGCGGGCTGCGCCTCGGTCCACGGGGCCAACCGGCTGGGATCGAACAGTCTGATTGATCTTGTGGTTTTTGGCCGGGCAGCGGCGATCCGCGCGGGCGAGATCGTGAACCCCAAGGAGCGCAATGGCGACCTGAACACGGCCGAGGTCGACCGCGCGCTGGACCGGTTCGACGGGTTGCGCCACGCGCAGGGTGCGATCCCGACTGCCGATCTGCGGCTGGAGATGCAAAAGACCATGCAGGCCGATGCGGCCGTGTTCCGCACCGACAAGACCATGGCCGAAGGTGTGGTCAAGATGGGGGCCGTGGCGGGCAAGATGGCCGACATCAAGGTCACCGACCGCAGCATGGTGTGGAACAGCGACCTGATGGAGACGCTGGAGCTGACCAACCTGATGCCCAACGCTTTGGCCACGATCGTGGCCGCCCATGCCCGCACCGAAAGCCGGGGTGCCCATGCCCACGAGGATTTCCCCAAGCGCGACGATGCCAAATGGCGCAAACATTCGCTGGCCTATGTGACCGGCGCCGAGGTGCGGCTGGACTACCGCGCCGTGCATACCGCGCCTTTGACCGCCGAAAAGGATGGCGGCATCAGCCTGAAGAAGATCGCGCCGGCCGAAAGAAAGTTCTGACCTACCGGGGTTTCCGGGCGGCTTGCGTGCATGACTGGCCGCAGGCGGCAGCGGCTTTTCGCCAGTGTGACCGGGCTTTGCGCCGAGCTGACTTGTCGGATGGGGCAGGGAATGTGAACCATTTTCCGACGGGCGCATTTGGCGACAGGC
>JAYSWK010000435.1:0-9312 GCA_043718085.1 Rhodobacterales bacterium | reverse complement strand
TCCCCCGCTGCCAGCAGCTGAAGGGAAGGTGTCACATGGGTCAGTTCTCAGTGGAAATTACGACCCTACCCGGGTCACTTCTGGGTGCAAATCAACAGTGTTGGCGCTACGTAAGCCGGACGGGGAGGACGTCCGCTTCCGGCTCATCACCGCACCGGACCCGGAGGACTTGGAACGCCAGACTGGCTACTTCGAGCAGATCCGGGACGGTATTGCCCCACTCGGGGTTGAGTTCAGTTGGACTTTCGACGGGACGAACTCGATTCATGCTCGGCACCTCGTGACTGAAACCGGCTGGAAGATTCTGCTCGATCGGGGGCTCGATGTGTTTCAGCGGGCAGACCTCAACAACGGCTTCAGCCCGGCGAACCGGCATCAGCGGTTCCGGCAAGTAAAGGCTTTTGAGGTGACCTATCTGCGGGAGGGAGCGGATGCCATGTGATAGGGCTTACTTTTCAACTGCTTCTTTCAAGCCCCACTCGATCAATATCTTCCTAATCGACGGCCAGGCGATGCTGTAGAACTGGGCCGACCAGTCAGCGATTGCAACCAATCCAGTACCGTCACGATCCCCAATGATCCGGCGCCAAGTGGGGGACGTGCTGGGGGACGACCGGAGGCGCCAACAAAAAATAATTAATTATTTCAATTGATTAGGTTGGGAAGGTGGCGGAGAGACAGGGATTCGAACCCTGGGTCGGCGCAAACCGACAACGGTTTTCGAGACCGCCGCATTCGACCACTCTGCCACCTCTCCGCGGTCAGGGTCAACGGAGGCGGGATTAGCGGGGATGCAGCGCCAGCGCAAGACAAAAAACGGCATTGGCAGCGGCTTGACAGTGCGGGGCGTTCCGGTCCATATGCGCCATCCCGGAAGGCTGTGAGGTCTGCCGGGATTCTATATTCATATCGCCCCCTGGGGGCGCGCTGTTCGAAGGCGGGGCAACCCACTGACGCCGCAAGGGGCCGAGGAACGCGGAGCGAGAGAGAAGGAAAGACCATGTTTGCGGTCCTCAAGACCGGTGGCAAGCAGTACAAGGTGCAGGCGGGTGACGTTCTGCGCGTTGAAAAGCTGGCCGCCATTGCTGGTGACAAGATCCAGTTCAACGAAATTCTGATGGTTGGCGGCGAAACCGTGACCGTGGGCGCGCCCCTGGTGGCCGGTGCTGCGGTTCAGGCCGAAGTTATCGACCAGATCAAATCGGACAAGACGATCCATTTCGTCAAGCGCCGTCGCAAGCACAGCTCGCAGCGTACCAAGGGTCACCGTCAGCAATTGACGCTGGTCCGTGTGACCGAGGTTCTGGCTTCGGGTGCGGACAAGACCGGCGTGATGGCTGCAACCGGCACTGCCGATGCGCGCCGTGCGGCCCATAACAACGCGGCGGCCCCTGCGGCTGTCGAAGCCCCTGCAAAACCCAAGCGTGCCGCCAAGGCCGCAGCTGCGAAGGAGTAACATCCCATGGCACACAAGAAAGCAGGCGGTTCATCCCGCAACGGCCGCGACAGCGCGGGTCGCCGTCTGGGCGTCAAGCTGTTCGGCGGTCAGGCCGCCATTCCGGGCAATATCATCGTGCGCCAGCGTGGCACGACCTGGTTTCCCGGCACGGGCGTCGGCATGGGCACGGATCACACGATCTTCGCAACCGTGACCGGCCATGTGACCTTCAAGAAGGGCCTCAAGGGCCGCACGTTCATTTCGGTCCTGCCCGTCCTGGAGGCAGCCGAGTAAGCCGAACCTTTACACATAGGTTGTAAATGGGGGATCGGCTGAAAGGCCGGTCCCCTTGCTCTTTTCCGGCTATCCCGGCGAGGGCGGGGAACAGAAGTTCCGGGCGTCATGCCCGCATGCGCTTCAAGGAGGGAGCCATGATCATCGACATGGTAGCATTGCCGCCAGACCACATTCCCACGGGCCGCTTCGTGCTGCGCCCCTTGCGCAAATCCGACGCTGGTCTGATTGCACTTTATTCTGCCGACAAACGGGTGGCCGAAGGCACGCAGTCGATCCCGCATCCCCTGCCGCCCGGGGCGACCGAGGGTTTCGTGGCCCGCGCCATGTCCGGCAAGGGGGATGAGGATATCTGGGTGATGGACGGCACGGCCTCGGGTCTGGCCGAGGTGCTGGGGGTGATCAGCCTCAAGCGCATGGACCGCGGCCAATCCGAAGTCGCCTATTGGGTGGCACCCGCCTTCTGGAACTCGGGCCTGGCGTCCGAAGCCGTGCGCGCGCTGGTGACGTTCAATCCGCAACGCAACTGCACCCTGTTTGCCGAGGTTTTTCAGGACAACCCCGTCTCGGCCCGCGTCCTGACCAATTGCGGCTTTGAATATCTGGGCGACGCCGAGGCGTTTTCTGTAGCGCGCGCTGCCCTGGTCCCGACCTGGACCTATATCTGCAAGCTCGACTGAGGGGATGCCATGACCCCCCGCGCCGAGCTGAAAACGGCGCGGTTGACCCTGCGCCCGGTGGAACCGCAGGATGAGGCGGTCGTGGTGGCCGCTCTCAACGATCTGGATGTGACGGGCTGGCTGGCCGTGGTGCCCCATCCCTACACGCCGGGCGACTTCCACCTTTTCCAAACCGAATACGCCCAACCCGGCCAGACCTATGCCGTGGACGATGCCGAAGGCTTCGCCGGAATCCTCGGGATCGAAGACCGCACCCTGGGCTACTGGTTCGCGCCGCGCTGTCATGGCCGGGGCTATGCCACCGAATCCGCCCGGGCGGCCCTGGGGGACCACTTCGCAGAAAATCCCACTGACATCGCCTCGGGCTATTTCGAGGGCAACGCCCGCTCGGCCAGCGTCCTGCGCAAGCTGGGCTTTGTTGAAACCGGCCGCGACATGAAATTCTGCCGCGCCTTGAACACCGACCGTCACCATGTCGAGATGCGCCTGACCCGCGACGCCTTTGTCGCGGCCCTGCCGATCGAGGCGCGTTCGGCCAGGCTGACCTATCGCCCGCGCCAGGCGACCGATCTTGAGGCGATGCACGATCTGGTCAGCCGCCCCGAGGTGCTCCGCTTCCTCGGCCCGTCGTGGCCCTGGCCCGCCGAACCTTCGTTCTCGCTCACCCGTTCCACCCCCTATGTAGGCCAAGGCTTCGTCTGGGGCATCTTCCGGGATGGCGCCCACATCGGCTCGGCCGGTGTGACCCAAGGGGAACTGGGCTATGTCATTCACCCGGACCATCAGGGTCGCGGCTTTGCGTCCGAAGCGGTGGAGCGGTGCCTGACAAGGGCCTTTGACAAGGACGGTCTGGACGAGGTTCACGCCGGGGTCTGGGCCGACAATCCGGCCTCGCTTGGCATCTTGCGCAAATTCGGCTTCCAGATCACCGGCGAGGATATGGGAACCAACGCTTTGCGCCCCGAACCTGCGCCGGGCTTCACGCTGCGACTGACCCGCGCCAATTGGCAGGCGCGCGCCCTGATCCGTACCCCTCGCCTGACGCTGCGCCCCATGACCCGGGCCGATGCGCCCAACTTTCACGCCTTTGTCACAAGGCCGGAAGTGGTGCGGATGATGTTCCTGATCCCTCTGGTCTGGAGCCTGCGCGAGGCCGAGGATTTTCTGGCTGACTGGGTCTGGCGCGGCAAACTGCGCTTCCGACTCGCCCTGATCCATCAGGGGGAATGGGCCGGCTGGATTGGCGTGTCGGACGAGACCGAGCCCGAGATATTCTACGGCGTGCGCCCCGAATTCGCCGGGCAAGGTCTGGCGCGCGAGGCTGTCGCGGCCTTTGCGTCCTTTCTTTTCGACCGTTTCAACCCGCCCGCCCTGACCGCCGGCGTGTTCACCGACAACCCCGCTTCGGCCCGTGTCCTGAGCGCCTGCGGCTTCACCCTGCAACGCGAGGAATTGCACCCTTCGCGCGGAAGGCTTGCACCCGCGCCCGCGTGGGTCTATCGGCTTGCCAACCCCAATCAGGCGACCAAACCATGAAATTCCTCGACCTCACCAAAGTCTATATCCGCTCGGGCGGTGGTGGGGCGGGCTGCGTCTCGTTCCGGCGCGACAAATATGTCGAATTCGGCGGCCCCGATGGCGGAGACGGCGGCAATGGCGGCTATGTCTGGGCCGAGGCGGTCGAGGGGCTGAACACCCTGATCGACTTTCGCTATCAGCAGCATTTTTTTGCCAAGTCCGGCCAACCCGGCATGGGCTCGCAGCGCACCGGCAAGACCGCCGAGGATGTGATCCTCAAGGTCCCCGTCGGCACCGAGATATTGGACGAGGATGAGGAAACCGTCATCGCCGACCTCGTCACCCCCGGTCAACGCATCCTGCTGGCGCGCGGCGGCAACGGCGGCTTTGGCAACCTTTACTTCAAATCCTCGACCAACCGGGCACCCGCCCGTGCCAATCCGGGGCAGGAAGGCGTCGAACGCACCATCTGGCTGCGCCTGAAACTTATCGCAGACGCCGGGCTTCTGGGCCTGCCCAATGCCGGGAAATCGACCTTTCTGGCCGCCGTATCCAATGCGCGGCCCAAGATCGCGGATTACCCGTTTACCACCCTTGTCCCCAATCTGGGTGTCGTGGGCATCGACGGCAAGGAATTTGTCATGGCCGACATCCCCGGCCTTATCGAAGGCGCCAGCGAAGGGCGCGGCCTTGGCATGCAATTCCTCGCCCATGTCGAACGCTGCAAGGTCCTCTTGCATCTGGTCGATGGCACCTCCAGCACCATCACCAAGGACTACCGCACCATCATCAAGGAAATCGAAGCCTATTCCGAGGTGCTGGGCGACAAGCCCCGCATTCTGGCCCTGAACAAATGCGATGCTTTGGACAAAAAGACCATTTCCGAACGCCGCCGGGCGCTGGAAAAGGCCTCCGGCGGCCCGGTCCATGTGATTTCCGGCGTCGCCGGCATGGGCCTGCAAGACGTGCTGCGCGACCTTCTTGCCCGCATCAAGCAGGGCTCGGAGGTTGTGGTGGAGGCCCAGCCTTGGCAGCCCTGAAACCCATCACCGCCCCCGATGTGCGCGACGCCAAACGGCTGGTCGTCAAGATCGGCTCGGCCCTGCTGGTGGATCAGGGCGGGCTGAAACAGGCCTGGCTCTCCGCCCTTGCGATGGACGTGGCAGAGGCCAAGACGCGCGGCACCGATGTCGTGCTGGTGTCGTCGGGCTCCATCGCCCTTGGCCGCAAGGTGCTGGGCCTGCCCGATGGCGCGCTGCCGCTGGAACAGTCGCAGGCGGCCGCCGCCGTGGGACAAATCCGCCTCGCCCGCGCCTATGAAGAGGTTCTGGCGCCGCACGGCATCAAGACCGGCCAGGTCCTCGTGACACTGGAAGACACCGAGGACCGCCGCCGCTATCTCAATTCCCGCGCCACGATGGAAACCCTGCTCAGCCTTGGTGTCGTGCCCATTGTCAACGAAAACGACACCGTGGCGACGGATGAGATCAGGTTCGGCGACAACGACCGCCTGGCCGCCCAGATCGCCGTGACGGTGGGCGCGGACCAGTTGATCCTGCTCTCCGATGTCGACGGCTTCTATTCGGCCAACCCGAAAGAGGATGCCACCGCCCAGCGTTTCGACCTTGTCGAGGCCATAACTCCCCAGATCGAGGCCATGGCGGGCGACCCCATCTCGGCCATGTCCAAGGGCGGCATGAAGACCAAACTTCTGGCCGCCAAGACCGCCGTTGCGGGCGGTTGCGCCATGGCGATCATGGAGGGTTCGGTGCTGCGGCCCCTGACCGCGCTGGCCAAGGGGGCGAACCGCACCTGGTTCGTGGCGCAAAGCGACCCGCAGGCCGCGCGCAAACGCTGGATCAACGCGATGAAGCCGCGCGGCGAACTGCGGCTGGATGCCGGGGCGGTCAAGGCGCTTCTGGCGGGCAAAAGCCTCTTGCCCGCCGGTGTGACCACGGTCACCGGCACCTTCGGGCGCGGCGATCCGGTCGCCATTCTGGACCCGGTCGGCAATGTTCTGGGCAAGGGCCTTGTGCGCTATACCGCCGCCGAGGCCAAGGCGATTGCCGGGCATCGGTCTGGTGAGATTGCCGGTATTCTGGGTTATGAAGGGCGGGCCGCGCTGGTCCACCGCGACGATATGGTGATCTGAGCGCCAAAAATCTTGGAAGATTTTTGCAAATTTCTTCGAAGAAATTTGGCGCGGGGGAAAGGGGCTGGAAACATGGACGGACAAATTTCTGATCTGATGGCCGAAATTGGCGCCAAGGCCCGGGCCGCGGCCGCTGAACTGGCCTATGCCAGCCCCGAACGGAAATATGCTGCCCTGATCGGGGCGAGCCATGAGATATGGAACCGCCGTCAGGACATTCTGGACGCCAATTGCGAAGACCTCGTCTATGCCGAGGAAAAAGGCCTTTCGCCCGCGATGATCGACCGCTTGACGCTGGACGAAGGGCGGATCCGCGGCATCGTCGATGCCTTGCGCGCCGTGGCCGAACAGGCGGACCCGGTGGGGCGGGTTCTGGCCGAATGGGACCGCCCGAACGGCTTGCACATCCAGCGAGTGGCAACGCCCCTGGGGGTGGTCGGAGTGATCTACGAAAGCCGCCCCAATGTGACGGCGGATGCCGGTGCGTTGTGTCTCAAGGCGGGCAATGCCGTGATCCTGCGCGGCGGAACCGACAGCTTTCACTCTTCGACGGCCATCCATGCCTGCATGGTGACCGGGTTGAAACAGGCGGGCCTGCCCGAAACTGCGATCCAGCTGATCCCAACACCCGATCGCTCCATTGTCACCGACATGCTGCGCGCCGCAGAGTATATCGACGTCATCGTGCCGCGCGGCGGCAAGGGGCTGGTGAGCCTGGTGCAGCGCGAGGCGCGGGTGCCGGTCTTTGCCCATCTCGAAGGCATCTGCCACGTCTATGCCGACCGCGATGCCGATCTTGACAAGGCGCGCCGGGTCGTGCTGAACGCCAAGACCCGCCGCACCGGCATTTGCAGTGCCGCCGAATGCCTGCTGATCGACTGGCAGTTTTACACCCGGCACGGCGCCGTCCTGATCGAGGATCTCTTGAAAGCGGGGGTCGAGGTGCGCACCGAGGGCGCTCTTTTGAAGGTCCCGGGCACGGTCAAGGCCGCCCCCGATGACTTTGGCCGCGAGTTTCTGGACAAGATCATCGCCGCCAAACTGGTCGATGGTGTGGACGAGGCCATCGCCCATATCCGCCTTTATGGCTCGAACCATACCGAGGCGATCCTGACCGAAAACGACGCCACCGCCACCCGCTTTTTCGAACGGCTGGACAGCGCCATCCTGATGCGCAACGCCTCGACCCAGTTTGCCGATGGGGGCGAGTTCGGCATGGGCGGCGAGATCGGCATTGCCACGGGCAAGCTGCATGCCCGCGGGCCGGTCGGGGCTGAACAGCTGTGCAGCTTCAAATATCTGGTGACCGGCGACGGCACGATCCGGCCCTGACCAGCGGATCAGAATTCCAGCGCGATGTCGCCTTCTGCCAAAGTCGTCCGCAGCCGCAACCCGCGGCGCTGAATTTCGTCCGCCACCAGCGGAAACTGCACCAGCGCCGGGGTAATGTCGGCACCCGCGGACGGGTTGACCAGAACTTCCCAGACTTCTGCCGCGATCCGCATCTTGTTGGCCAGCCCGCGCACCGACCATTTGCCCTCGGCATGGGCCACCGCGATCCTGCCGCCGTAAGCCATGGCATTTTCCAGGCACTGGATCAGCAGAAAGACGATCTTGACATCGCTTCGCCCCAAATCCTCGGGCGATTGCCAATCGACCTGCAACCGCCCGCCCCGTGTCAAATCCCCCAGAATCGACAGAACCTCGGCCCGCCCGATGCGCTGTTCGCCGTGGGCTACGCCGTAAGCCACGCGAAAGAACCGGATGCGCACATTGGCATTGGCCACGCTTTCCGAAATCAGCACCATTTCGGGCCCGCCTTGCCCGCCGTCCAGCATCAAAAGCTCCAGCCCATTGCTGATGGCGCCAATCGGGCTGATAAGGTCATGGCAAATGCGCGAACCAAGCAGCGCAGTCAGGTCGGGCTTGTTCGGCATGGGGGTTTCCTTCGGATGAGAGCAAAATGAGATCAGTGCTAGAGCCGGGAATGCTGGTGCGCCACCCCGCCCAACCCGATTGGGGGCTGGGACAGGTGCAATCCAATATCGACGGCAAGGTCACCGCGAATTTCGAACATGCCGGCAAGGTGGTTGTGGACGAAAGACATGTGCAATTGATCCCGGTCTTTGGTATCTGATCATCATGCGGAACTGGCAGGATATTTCAACCACCGATTGTGACTGCCGATCTGGCCGCATTGACGCAGGTGCCACCTTGCGGCAGTCTGATTGCGCACCCAGAGCAGCCTGCCCGGAACCAAACCCAGAATGAACGCCCAGACATGACCGAAGCTCTGGCCGTTGATAGCTCGCTGATCTTGCGGCTGGCCCGCGACGCCCGTGATCTGTGCGCGGCACAGCGGCTGCGCTATCAGGTTTTTGTCGAGGAACTGGGCGCAAAAGGCGCAACCGTGGATCACGCGGCAAGGCTGGAGCGGGATGCATTCGACCCCCATTTCGACCATCTACTGCTGATCGACACGCGCCGCGATCCGGACCTATTGCAGGATGTCGTCGGCGCATACCGCCTGTTGCCGCCCGAAAGGGTTGCTGCGGCGGGCGGTTACTATTCGGAAAACGAATTTGATCTGACCGAACTGCGCACCTCGGGCCGCCGCCTGCTTGAACTTGGGCGGTCCTGCGTGCACCGCGACCTGCGTGGCGGGGCTGCGATGTTCCTGTTGTGGAACGGGCTGGCCGAATATGTGCTGGAACGCGACATCGAAATCATGTTTGGCGCGGCATCCTTTCACGGCACCGATGGCGCTGCTTTGGCAAGGCCGTTGTCCTATCTGCATCATTTCCACCGGGCCCCTGCCGGACTCAGGGTCAGCGCCAGACCCGAGCACAGGCTGGATCTGAACCTGCTGCCCGCTGACCAACTTACCCGGGCCGAGGCCATGGCCGCTATCCCGCCGCTGATCAAAGCCTATCTCAGGCTGGGCGGTCATGTCAGTGACGGGGCCTGGATCGACGCCGATTTCAACACGACCGACCTTTGTCTGGTGATGGACACGGCAAGGATGAGCGTGAAGCATCGCGATTTCTATATCCGCAAGAAGGGCCGCGAAGCTTGACCGACTGGCGCGACGCCGAATTTCCCGCAAAACCCTTTGGCCGGGGCGATTGGCTGCGCATCCTGTGGCGTGGCGGCCTTTTGGGCGGGTTGGTCTATTTCTGCCTTACCGTGCTTCTGCTTGTCCGCCTGATCGAGCGGCCCTTTTTCGGCCT
>JAYSWK010000434.1:0-9317 GCA_043718085.1 Rhodobacterales bacterium | reverse complement strand
GTCACCGAGGGTTCGGATTGGTCATTGGTCACGGTGGTGTTCACCTGAAATTCGGCGCCGATCTTGCCGCCCTTCGCGTCGAACCCTTGGGCGCGGATCGTGGTCAGCGAAGGATAGCCCGGGACTGGCCGGCATCGGACCAGACCGCAATGAAACCGCCGCCCTCCAACGCTGTCACACTGGGGATGGTCTGACCCTGTGCCGTCGTCGAATGCGCCAGGAACGCGCCGGTCAGGGGGGTGCCGAATGGGCTGAAGATGCGGCCGAAGATGATGCTGGTGGTCGTGTCTGCGCTGGAATTGCTTCGTATCGACCCAGGTCACGACCAAGCCGCCGTTGGCCAGAGCCGTAACGCAAGGCTGGTTCTCAAAGCATGACTGCGACGTGTTGACAATGAACTCGGGGCCAAATTTGTCGGGGATGCGTTGCAAATTCTCTTGAGTGCAACGGTGTGGGAAACCGGGTTTTGTGCGCAAGCCCAAGGCTAGTGCAAACCGGACGATCTGTGAATTGAGCTTTCGCTAAGTCCAGTTGCGGGTTTGTGCTGGACAGGCTCCTGCTTTTTCTGCCCAATGCGGGAAAACAGACCGGGAAGGGCGCGCGTAACGCGACGCTGTTCCCGCAGGAACCGAAATCGCATGAACATACCCAAGCTGAACACCTCGCCCCATGTGTCCGACGAGGTGCGCAAGACGACGTGCTACATGTGTGCCTGCCGTTGCGGGATCAATGTGCATCTGAAGGACGGGCGGGTCAGTTACATCGAGGGCAACCGCGACCACCCGGTGAACAAGGGGGTGCTGTGCGCCAAGGGGGCCTCGGGGATCATGCAGATCAACGCGCCGTCGCGGCTGCGCGCGCCCCTGCGGCGGGTCGGTCCGCGCGGGTCGGGCGCGTTCGAGGAAATCTCGTGGGACGATGCTTTGGCCCTGGCCGTGTCCTGGATGAAGCCCTTGCGCGAAACCGCACCCGAGAAGCTGGCCTTTTTCACCGGGCGGGACCAGTCGCAGTCGTTCACCGGCTGGTGGGCCCAGGCGTTTGGCACGCCGAATTACGCAGCCCATGGCGGGTTCTGTTCGGTCAACATGGCCGCCGGGGGCATCTATACGATCGGCGGGGCGTTTTGGGAGTTTGGCCAGCCCGACTGGGACCGCACCAAGCTGTTTGTGCTGTTCGGCGTGGCCGAGGATCATGACAGCAATCCCATCAAGATCGGGCTTGGCAAGCTGAAGGCGCGCGGCGCCCGGGTCATCGGCGTCAATCCGATCCGCACCGGCTATAACGCCGTGGCCGATGACTGGCTGGGCATCACGCCGGGCACCGATGGGCTGATGATCCTGTCCCTGATCCATTGCCTCTTGGTGGCGGGCAAGGTCGATCTGGAATATCTGGCGAAATTCACCAATGCGCCCTTGCTGATCAACGCGACCGAGGGGCCGGAAAAGGGCCTGATCCTGAAGAATGCCGAAAGCCAGCCCTTTGTGATCGACAAGAACACCGGCCAGCCCGCACCCTGGGATGGCAAGGGGGTCGAGCCGGATCTTGGGGCCAGTTATCAGGGCCACCGGACCGTGTTTCAGCATATGGCCGAACGCTATCTGTCCCGCGACTATGCCCCAGAGGCCGTGGCCGCGCGCTGCGGCATCCCGGCCGCGCGCATCCATGCCCTGGCCGCCGAACTGGCCGATGTGGCCTTTGACCAGACCATTGAAATTCAACAGGAATGGACCGATTTTCGCGGCAACCACCACGCCACGATGCCGGGCCGCCCGGTTTCTTTCCACGCGATGCGCGGCATCTCGGCCCATTCCAACGGGTTCCAGACCGCCCGCGCGCTGCATCTGTTGCAGATCGTACTGGGTACGGTCGAAGTGCCCGGCGGTTACCGCCTGAAGCCGCCCTACCCCAAACCGGTCGAGGCGCATCCGACGCCGCATTTCGTATCCGCCCCCGGCAAACCGCTGTCGGGCCCGCATCTGGGCTATGTGCGCGGCCCCGAGCAATTGGCGCTGAAGGAAGACGGCTCGCCCGCGCGGATCGACAAGGCGTTTACATGGGAGAATCCGTTTTCCGCCCATGGGCTGATGCATATGCTGATCCCCAATGCCCATGCGGGCGATCCCTACCGCATCGACACCCTGTTCCTTTACATGGCCAACATGGCGTGGAATTCGTCGATGAACACGACGAAGGTGATGGAGATGCTGACCGACAAGGATCCGTCGGGCGAATATGTCATCCCGCGCATCATCTATTCCGATGCCTATGCCTCCGAAATGGTCGCCTATGCCGATCTGATCCTGCCCGACACGACCTATATGGAGCGGCACGATTGCATCTCGCTCTTGGACCGGCCGATTTCCGAACCCGGTGCGGCCGGCGACAGCATCCGCTGGCCGGTCACCGAACCTGACCGTGATGTGCGCGGCTTTCAATCGGTGCTGCTGGATCTGGGCGCGCGGCTGGGTCTGGCCCCCATGGTCAAGGAGGACGGCAGCCCCAGGTTCAGGGACTATGCCGACTATATCCAGAACCACATCCGCCGCCCCGGCGTGGGGCCGCTGATCGGGTTTCGCGGGCCAGAAGGCGACAAGGAAGGCCGCGGAGAGGCGAACCCCAACCAGATCGCCGCCTATATTGAAAACGGCGGGTTTTATCAGGCCCATATCCCGGACGAGGCCCTGTTTTACAAGCCGTGGAACGCCGCTTATCAGGACTGGGCGGTCAAGACCTCGATCTACGAAACCCCGCAGCCCTATCTGTTCAACATCTGGTCCGAGCCGATGCGCAAATTCCAGCTGGCGGCCGAGGGGCACGGGCCCATCCAGCCGCCGGATCACCTGCGCGCGCGGTTGAAACAGGCGATGGACCCCTTGCCGATCTGGTATCCGCCCTTTGGCGATCTGGAAGCTTCGGGTTGGGGCTATCCCATTCATGCGCTGACACAAAGGCCGATGGACATGTACCACAGTTGGGGCAGCCAGAACGCCTGGCTGCGCCAGATAAGGGGCAAGAATTTCCTGTATGTGCCGACCAAGATATGGGAGGCGCAGGACTTCAAAGAGGGCGACTATGCCCGCGTCACATCGCCCAATGGTGGCATCACGGTGCCCGTGGCCCATATGGCGGCGCTGAACGAAAACACGGTCTGGACCTGGAACGCGATCGGCAAGCGCAAAGGGGCCTGGGCGCTGGACACGGGCGCGTCCGAGGCGAATGAGGGGTTCTTGCTGAACTATCTGATCAGCGAGCTTTTGCCTGAAAAGGGCGACGGGATGCGCTATTCCAATTCCGATCCGGTGACCGGTCAGGCGGCCTGGTTCGATCTGCGCGTGCGCATCGAGAATGTCGGAGCCAAACCCCAATCCGAACCCGCCTTCCCACCCATCCCCCGTGTCGTCCCACAGGGCAGGGGGCGCGCATGAGCCAAATTTTTTCGAAAAAATTTGCAAAAGTTTTCGAAAACTTTTGTCTTCTGACACCGAGGTTCCGCCCATGACCCAGCTTCCCACCCATACCGATAAACAGCTGGGCCTGGTCATCGACCTGGATACTTGCGTGGGCTGTCAGGCCTGTGTCACCGCCTGCAAGGGCTGGAACGATCAGGGCACGGGTCAGGTCGGCGGCCTTTCCGACCAGAACCCTTACGGCGCCGACCCGTCCGGCACCTTTCTGAACCGGGTCCATTCCTATCAGGTCCAACCCGAGGCGGGCCCGTCGCAGATCTTCAACTTCCCGCGGTCCTGCCTGCATTGCGCGGATGCCCCTTGCGTCACGGTTTGCCCGACAGGGGCCAGTTACAAGCGGGTCGAGGATGGGATCGTTCTGGTCAACGAAGAGGCCTGCATTGGTTGCGGCCTGTGCGCCTGGGCCTGCCCCTACGGCGCGCGCGAGATGGATGCCGATCAGGGGGTGATGAAGAAATGCACCTTGTGCGTGGACCGCATCTACAACGAAAATCTGCCCGAAATAGACCGCGAACCGGCCTGTGTGCGGACCTGTCCGACCGGCGCGCGGCATTTCGGCGATTTCGCGGATCCTGACAGCAATGTCTCCAAATTGACCCGCGACCGGGGCGGATACGATCTGATGCCGGATCTGAAGACCAGACCGACCAACAAATACCTGCCCCCGCGCAAGAAGGACCGGCCCGATCAGGCCAGCCTTCTGGCGCCTTTGCTGGACATCCAGGCCAAGGGCTTTGCCGGCTGGCTGGACAAGGTTCTGGGGAAGATCTGATGCATCCGGCACCCTCTGTCATCCTGTTTTCCACCCTGTCCGGCATGGGTCTGGGTCTATTGGCCTTTCTGGGCGCGGGAATTGCCGAGGCTACCGGTTGGGCCGCGTTCCTGTGGTGGGGCTTGGGCTACGGCCTTGCCGTGGGCGGGCTATTGGCCTCGACCTTTCATCTGGGCAATCCGAAAAATGCGCTGAAGGCCTTCAGCCAATGGCAGACAAGCTGGTTAAGCCGCGAGGCCTGGTCGGCGGTTGCGGCGCTGACCCTTTTGGCCCCGGTGGCGCTGGGCAATATCTTTGCGCTGCCCCTGCCTGCAATGGTCGGGCAGATCGGGGCGTTCCTGGCCATTCTGACCGTTTTCACCACCTCGATGATCTATACCCAGATCCGGGCCGTGCCGCGTTGGCACCACTGGATCACGCCCGTGATGTTTCTGGGCTTTGCCGTCACCGGCGGGGCGGTTCTGGCGGGGCAGGTCTGGGCGGGCTGGTGTCTGGCGCTGCTGGCCCCCTTGCTGTTGGGGTATTGGCGTCTGGGCGACGGCCAGTTTGCCCGCGCGGCCCAGACCCTGGGCAAGGCCACGGGGCTGGGCGACATCGGTCTGGTGACGCCCTTTGAACAGGCCCATACCGCCGGCAACTATCTGTTGTCCGAGATGATTTTCGTCGTTGGCCGCAAACATGCCGAAAAGCTGCGCATCCTGGCGCTGGCCCTGGCCTCGGCCCTGCCCGCGCTGATCCTGGCCCTTGCCCCGCTGGTGCCCGCCACCTTTGCCGTGGTCGCCCTGATCCATCTGGCCGGGGCCATGGCCCAACGCTGGCTGTTCTTTGCCGAGGCCGAACATGTCGTGGGCCTTTATTACGGCCGACGTTAATGCTTGCCCCAGATCAAGGCGGCCGGACCTTGTGCATGTCATGCCAAGACCCTAGTTTGCGCGGCAGATGGAGTTTGCAATGGACATGGCCCAACCCGACCAACCGACGGGCATTGACCCGGTTTGCGGCATGGTGGTGAAGATCACCGAAACCTCGCGCAAGACCGATTACCAAGGCCAGACCTATCATTTCTGTGGCGAGAAGTGTCGCACGCGGTTCACGGCGGACCCCTATTTCTATCTGTCCGGCAATGCCAAAAAGCGCGGCAAGCTGGCGGTCAAAGGGGTGATCTATACCTGCCCGATGGACCCCGAGATCATCTCGGACAAGCCCGGATCCTGCCCGAAATGCGGCATGGCCCTTGAACCGGCCACTCCCGGCGACGCGCCCAACCCGGAATTGGCGGATTTCACCCGCAGGCTGGTGATTTCAACCGCCTGTGCTGCCCCTTTGGTCGGGATTGCCATGGCCCCGATGCTGGGTCTGCCGCTGCACTGGTTGATGCCTTACGGCAATTACCTGCAATTCGCCTTGGCCAGCCCGGTGGTCCTGTGGGCCGCACTGCCCTTTTTCCGGCGCGGGTTGGACAGCGTGAAAAACCGCAGTCCCAATATGTGGACGCTGATTGCGCTGGGGGTGGCGGCGGCCTATGCCTATTCGCTGGTCGCGACCTTTCTGCCGGGGCTATTCCCGGCGGCGTATCGCGACGGCATGGGGGTTTCGACCTATTTCGAGGCGGCGGCGGTGATCATCGCCTTGGTCTTTGTCGGTCAGGTTCTGGAACTGCGGGCCCGCGCACGAACTGGCGATGCGATCAAGGCGCTGATGGGCCTTGCGCCCAAGACCGCGCGACGCGTGCTGCCGGACGGGGAATATGACGCGCCACTGGAAAACATCTGGACGGGCGATCTTTTGCGCGTGCGCCCCGGTGATGCGGTGCCCGTCGATGGCCTGGTGACCGAGGGCACCTCGGCCGTTGACGAAAGCCTGCTGACGGGCGAGCCTTTTCCGGTTGAAAAGACCGCCGGTTCGGCTGTGACGGGTGGCACGATCAACGGCAACGGCACCTTTGTCATGCAGGCCGAACGGGTGGGGGCGGCCACGGTTCTGGCCCAGATCGTCGAGATGGTCAGTGCCGCGCGCCGCTCGCGTGCGCCGATCCAGGGGTTGGCCGATGCGGTGGCGGCGGTGTTCGTGCCGGTTGTGGTGGCCGTGGCGCTGGCGGCCTTTGCCGCCTGGATGATCTGGGGGCCGGCTCCGGGCTTTCTGTACGCCATGGCGGCTGGGGTTTCGGTGCTGATCATCGCCTGCCCCTGCGCGCTGGGCCTGGCCACGCCGATCTCGATTGTCACGGCCACGGGGCGCGGGGCGCAGATGGGGGTTCTGGTCAAGGGCGGCGACGTGTTGGAGCGGATGGCGGCGGTGGACACTTTGGTCATCGACAAGACCGGCACGCTGACCACCGGCAAACCGGTGCTGACCGATGCGACCAGCGACGAGGTGCTGGCCCTGGCCGCGGCGGTCGAGGCCGGTTCGGCCCATCCTTTGGCCGAGGCGATTTTGGCCGAGGCCAAGGCCAGGGGTCTGACTGTGGCGGCCTGCGACGGCTTTGTCGCGGTGCAGGGCAAGGGCGTGCAGGGTCTGGTCGCCGGGCGGCAGGTGGCCTTGGGCAATGCGGCGATGCTGGCGGATCTGGGGCTGACCGTGCCGGATGCAACCGGGTTGCGGGCCCTGGGCAAGACCGTGATGTTTGTGGCGGCTGATGGTGCCTGTCTGGGCCTGGTGGCGGTGGCGGATGCGGTCAAGCCCGGGGCTGCGGCTGCGGTCGCATCGCTGAAGGCGGCAGGCCTGCGGGTGATCATGGCCACGGGTGACGCTCCCGACACGGCCGAGGCCGTCGCGCGACTGGTTGGAATTGACGAGGTTCAGGCGGGGATGCTGCCCGAAGGCAAGAAATCGCTGGTCGACCGGTTGCATGCCCAAGGCTGCAAGGTGGCCATGGCGGGCGACGGGGTCAACGACGCCCCGGCGCTTGCGGCAGCCGAGGTGGGTATCGCCATGGGGCCGGGGGCGGATGTGGCGGTTGAAAGCGCCGGGATCACGCTGTTGTCGGGGGATCTGTCGGGCATCCTGCGGGCGCGCAAACTGGCGCGGGGGACGCTGCGCAACATCAGGCAGAACCTGTTCTTCGCCTTTGCCTACAATGCCTTGGGCATCCCGGTCGCGGCGGGCGTGCTTTATCCGTTCACCGGGCTTTTGCTGTCGCCGATGATCGCCGCCGCGGCGATGAGCCTGTCCTCGGTGTCGGTCATCACCAACGCGCTGCGGTTGCGGCGACTGGATTTGTAGGATGGGCAAGTCGGTTTTTCGGCGACGCCGAAATACCGACTTGCCCATCTTCCCCGCTTGAAATGCAACTGGCCGGGGGTCGCCCCCCCGGCCAGTCCTGACACAAACCTTGCGGTCTATTTCCTGGCGTCATCCGCGAAGATCGAGATCTTGTGCGTCCCGTTCGGCACCAGAAGCGTGCCGATCACCACGGTCATGGCTGCCACCGCCACCGGATACCACAGCCCGGCATAGATATTGCCGTATTGCACCGCGATGGCCGCGGCCAAAAAGGGCAGGAAGCCGCCGAACCAGCCGTTGCCGATGTGATAGGGCAGCGACATGCCGGAATAGCGGATCCGGGTCGGGTAAAGTTCGACCAGCTGTGCCGCGATCGGGCCATAAACCATCGTGACCAGCAGGATCAGGAAGGTCATCAGAGCCAACAGTTTCAAATGCTGGCCGGTGAAGATATCGACGATATTGGCCGATCGCACCACGGTCTTGTTGTCCAGCGCCACCAACGGGAAGCCCGCCGCCAAAAGCGCCTCGTTCACGCCCTTTTCAAAGGCGCCCTTGGCGCCTGCGGCTTTGCCCGCCTCGCCCTTGGCCGCATCCAGCGCAGCCAGAAGGTCGGCCGGAACTGCGCCACGCGCCCCGTCAAGCGCGGATTGCGCCGGGGCCAGGGCCGCGTTGGCGGCGTCGAGCGCCGTCTGTGCCGTGGCCTTGACCGTGTCGTCCGCCGCAGCCTTCAGCGCCTTGTCGGCATCGGCGGCGGCGGTCTTGGCCGCAGCCATGGCCTTGTCGGCCCCATCCAGCGCCGTCATCAGCGCGGGATCAATCGCCGCCTTGGCCGCGTCCACCGCAGCCTTGGTCGCCAATATGTCGGCGGCGTTCAGCCCAGCATCATAGGACGGCACCACGGTATCGCCCACCTTGATGGCCGCCAGGGACCCCGCCTCGGCCGTTTCGGTGGTGTAGTTGACCGAGTTCTTGGCCAGGATCGCCGTCGCCACGTCACAAGACGAGGTGAATTTGACGGTCCCGGTCGGGTTGAACTGGAAGTGGCACTCGGCCGGATCGACCGCAACCGAGACCGGCGTGGCCTGCGCCGTCGCCAGGGCCGGGTTGGCGGTTTCGTTGATCATGCGGAACACCGGGAAGAAGGTAAGCGCCGCAATCAGGCACCCCGCCAGGATGATCGGCTTGCGCCCGATGCGGTCCGACAGCGCGCCAAAGATCACAAAGCCCACGGTGCCGATGGCCAGCGACCAGGCGACCAGGACGTTGGCGGTGAAGCTGTCGATCTTCGAGATGTTTTGCAGAAAGAACAGCACATAGAACTGGCCCGAATACCAGACCACGGCCTGTCCTGCCGTCAGGCCGAACAGGGCAATCACGGCGATCTTGGCGTTTTTCCACTGGCCAAAGGCCTCGCGCAGCGGGGTTTTGGAATGGGCACCTTCTTCCTTCATCTTCTTGAAGGCTGGGCTTTCTTCCATTTGCAGCCGGATATAAAGCGAGATTGCCACCAGCAAGAGCGAGATGATGAAAGGGATCCGCCAGCCCCAGGCCTTGAACGGCTCCAGCATGATCTGTGCGCCCTTGGCATCCAGTTGCGGCGCCCCGTCCAGGCCGAATTGCGGCACGGTTGGGTAATGCGCGTTGACATAGCCCGTGACCCCCAGGATCACCAGTAAGGACAAGAACAGCCCCAGCGTCGCCGTGGTCTGGATGAACGAGGTGTAAAAGCCCCGCCGTCCCTGCGGCGCATGTTCGGCCACATAGGTTGCCGCCCCGCCATATTCACCGCCCAATGCCAGCCCTTGCAACATCCGCAGACCCACAAGGATGATGGGCGCCCAGATGCCCCAGCT
>JAYSWK010000433.1:0-3722 GCA_043718085.1 Rhodobacterales bacterium | reverse complement strand
TTTTGTTCATTTCTGTCAGAATGATGCTGATGGAGCCGTCAATTTGCGCCATCCGCGTCAGCAGGGCCGCGACATAGACGTCGCTGATCAGGGGCGACAGGCCAATCCTGATCACACGGTCGTCGCGGGCCAGATATTCGGCAGAATGCACCATCAAACGGGATCTTGCGTCAAGAATGCGGCGAATGTCGTCGATCATGCTTGCGCCAAAGGCGTTCAGGGTCACCGTTCGGGTGGTCCGTTCAAACAACTTGCCGCCCAGCTCTTCCTCGAATTGGGCGATGGCATTGGACAGGGCGGGCTGTGTGACGCAGCACAGATCGGCGGCGTCGGTGAAGGAGTGCAGATCGGCGACGGCGACGACAAACCTGAGTTGCTGAAAGTTCATTCCCGGTCCCATGCTGAAATACCCCGGTGAGCATAGGCGATGGCGCGTGGCAGGGTTAGTTCGTTTTGCGAATAACCCCATTCAGGGAAAGAATTTCTGTCGTCCGGGGCCCTCTGACAGACAGGGCAATGCGACCCACATTCCAATCAAGGACCAACCTCATGACATCCTTTCTGAAGCCACTCGCCCTGGCGGCATCGCTTATGGCAACCTCGGCCTTTGCCGACCCAGGGGCCTATCTGGAGATCACGATGAAGATTGCCCCGGAAAACCGGGCGGCGGCGGCAGCGGTTTATGCACAATACAAAGAGCCGTTTCTGACCACCGTCGCGGGGGCTGAGACAAAGCTGCTTTTGATCCGTGACGATGATGTTCAGGTTCTGCACGGCTTTGACACGGTCGCCTCGGCAACGGCCTATCTTGCGAGCGATCTGTTCACGCAGGACGTCTTTGTCGCCCTGAAGCCGCTGGTTCTGGCCGACCCGGAGGTCCGCATCTATCAGGCGAACTGATCGTGACGGCGCGGGGCCAGGCGACTGCCTTCGGCCCTGCGCAAGACGCGCCGCCGCCGCCTGGGGCCAAAGCTGCCCTTCTTGCGTTGGTGCGCGTTACGCGGCGGGAGGTTCATGCCATGCCCGCTTGACACCCGCCCCGCGCAGGCGTATCCGCCCCTGAATTCCCCGGAGGCCCACAGCTTCCGGTCCCTTGGCCTTTGCCGGGATCGCCACCTGTCAGCGCGTTGCGCCCACAGGTGTCGTTCGGCATTGGTCTTGGGAACCCCGCCGAGCCGCCCCATATCGGGGTTTTGACCCAAGGAGAGCGCCCATGTTCGAGAGCCTGTCAGACCGCCTGGGTGGCGTATTTGACCGCCTGACCAAGCAGGGGGCCCTGTCCGAGGCGGACGTCGATGCGGCGCTGCGCGAGGTTCGGACGGCGCTGTTGGAGGCGGACGTTTCGCTGAATGTGGCGCGGGATTTCGTGCGTGCGGTCAAGGTCAAGGCGACGGGCCAGGCGGTGACCAAGTCGGTCACACCGGGGCAGCAGGTCGTCAAGATCGTCCATGACGAATTGGTGCGGGTGCTGGCGGGCGACGATGCGCCCGAGGATCTGAAGATCGACAACCCTCCGTCGGCTATCCTGATGGTGGGTCTGCAAGGATCGGGCAAGACGACCACGACAGCCAAGCTGGCCAAGCGGTTGAAGGAGCGGAATGGCAAGCGGGTGCTGCTGGCCTCGCTGGACACCAATCGCCCGGCGGCGATGGAGCAGTTGGCCATTCTGGCGGCACAGGTTGGCGTTGACAGCCTGCCGATCGTCAAGGGCGAGACAGCGGTGCAGATCGCCAAGCGGGCCAAGACGCAAGCTGCGATGGGCGGCTATGACGTGGTGTTCTTTGACACCGCGGGCCGGTTGCACATCGACGAAGTGCTGATGGACGAGGTTCAGGCGGTGCGCGACATCGCTGGCCCACGCGAAGTGCTGCTGGTGGTTGACGGGCTGACCGGGCAAGACGCGGTCAATGTGGCCAGCGAGTTTGACGGCAAGGTGGGGATCACTGGCGTCGTCTTGACCCGTATGGACGGCGACGGGCGCGGCGGTGCGGCTTTGTCGATGCGCGCCGTCACGGGCAAGCCGATCCGCTTTGTCGGTCTGGGCGAGAAGATGGATGCGCTGGAGACGTTCGAGGCCGAGCGTGTCGCGGGGCGCATCCTTGGCATGGGCGATATCGTGGCCCTGGTCGAGAAGGCGCGGGAAACGTTCGAGGCCGAGCAGGCCGAACGCATGGCCAAGCGGTTCGCCAAGGGTCTGTTCAACATGAACGATCTGAAGGGCCAATTGGACCAGATGCTGAAAATGGGCGGCATGCAGTCGATCATGGGGATGTTGCCCGGCATGGGCGGTATGGCCAAGAAGGTCGAGGCGGCAGGTTTTGACGACCGGATGCTGAAGCGGCAGATCGCGCTGATCAATTCGATGACCAAAAGGGAGCGGGCGCATCCCGAGCTTTTGGCCGCCAGCCGCAAGAAGCGGATCGCGGCAGGCGCCGGGCTGGAAGTGTCGGATCTGAACAAGCTGCTGAAACAGCATCAGCAGATGGCCGATATGATGAAGAAGATGGGCAAGGGTGGCATGATGAAACAGGCCATCAAGCAGATGATGGGCAAGGGTGGCCCGGAAAGCGCGCTTTCTGACCTGAAGAACATGGACCCGGCCCAGTTGGAAGCCGCCTCACGCGCGATGAAGCAGGGTATTGGCGGCGGCATGGGTGGCTTGCCCGGCCTGGGCAAGGGCATGGGCATGGGCCTGCCGGGCGGGTTGTCGGGGATGTTCAAGAAGAAATGAGCCTTCCCTTCGCCATACCTGTGCTGGAAACGGACCGCCTGACGCTGCGCGAACCGCGCGAGAGCGATCTGGACGGTTTGGCCGCCTTTATGGCCGACCCGGCGCGCTGCCGGTTCATGGGGGGCACCGGTGACCGCTTTGTCGCCTATCGCAGCATCCTGAACAACATTGGCCACTGGGTGCTGCGCGGTTATGGGTTCTGGTCGCTGGACCTGCGCGCCGAGCGCAGTTTCGTCGGGCGCGTCGGCATCATCCGGGCGCTGGACGAGCCGGAGCCGGAACTGGTCTGGCACCTGTTCAACGGGCACGACGGCAAGGGCTATGCCAGCGAGGCCGTGCACGCCATTCGGGCCTTTGCCAGCGACAGTTTGGGCCTGCCGCCCCTGGTCAGCTATATCGATTGCCAGAACGCGCCGTCAACGGCGCTGGCCCGCCGCGTCGGCGCGGTGGTCGAGCGCGCCTTTGTCGAGGATGGCTGCGACTATCAGGCCTGGCGCCATCTGGCCGGGGCGGGGGTTGCATGACCCCACCGACCCTGACCACGGCGCATCTGACCCTTGGCCCCGCCGCGCCCGACCATGCCGAGGCGTTCATCGCCTTTTGCGCGACCGATGCGGCCCGCTTCATCGGTGGCCCGGCCGAGCGGCAGGACGCCTGGGAAGGCATCGCCATCAGCGCGGGCCTGTGGACGCTGCGCGGCTTTGGTCCGTTCTGGCTGCGCGACACCGCGACCGGGCTGCCGGTGGGCCGGGCCGGGATCTATTACCCCGACTGGCGGGCCGAACCGGAACTGGCCTGGACGGTCCATCCGGCGTTTCAGGGGCGCGGTTATGCGACCGAGGCGGCGCTGGCGGCGCGCGACTGGGCTTATCGCGCGCACGGGTTGGCGCCCTTGGTCAGCCTGATCGACACCGGCAATGCGCCATCGGTCCGGGTGGCGGAAAAGCTGGGGGCTGTGCTGGAAGGCCCACACGCGCCGAACGGCGGCCAT
>JAYSWK010000432.1:0-3727 GCA_043718085.1 Rhodobacterales bacterium | reverse complement strand
CTCTGGTCGCGGCGTTCTTCCTCGCCGCGTCCGACTACATCCAACTGGAACGCGGTGCCCCGCCCGATGCCGCAGTGACCGATGATTACTTTGCCGATGCCCCGCCCGGCTGCGACCCCGCCGCAAGCTTTCGCCTTGGCCTCTTCGATCCCGATCTCATCGGCCTGGCTGAGTTGTCCTTTGGCTATCCGGCACCCGAGGATGCCTATATCGGCCTCTTGATGATCGTGCCTTCGTCACGGGGCAGCGGCGCTGGGGCACGCCTCTTGCACCAACTGCAAGCCCGGGCCCGCGCCCGCGCCTGCCCGCGCATCCATCTGGGCGTGCTTGATGCCAACCCAAGGGGCCGCGCCTTCTGGGAACGCGAAGGCTTCGCCCTGTCCGTCCCGAACCGACCCGTGACCATTGGCCAAAAGACCCAGATCGCCCACCGGCTGACCAAGCGCCTTTGACCTTTTTCAAATACTCATCTTCCTGACAGCGCCACGCCGATCCCGCCCAAGACCAGCGCTGCGGCCGCCCAGAACCACAGGCCCGGCGCCTCGCCTATGACCACAAACCCGCCCGCCGCCGCGACCAGCGGCACGGACAGTTGCGCCACCCCAGCCCGACTTGCCCCCAGAAGCGGCACCACCCGATACCACAATGCATAGCCCAACCCCGAAGACACAGCCCCGGAACCCACGGCCAGTGCCAGACCCGGCCCTGTCCAGTGCCCCGGCCAGATCGCCAGCACCACCAAACCAAATGGCAGGGCCAGCAGAAAATTCCACCCGGTTGCCGCCAGAGGATCGCTTTGCCCGCGCCCGGCCAGCGAATAGACCCCCCAGCCAATACCCGCAGCGGCCATGGCCAGTTGCGGCGCCAGCGCCCCGCCCTTTGGCGCAAGCAGGATCACCAGCCCCGCCAGGGCCAGACCCGCCCCTGCCAGACGCCGGGGCGGCAAAGCCTCTCCGCCGACCAGTGCCCCCAGAAACATGGTGATCTGCACCATGCCAAACAGGATCAAGGCACCCGTCCCCGCATCCAGAACCAGATATGCCGCCGAAAAGCCGAAAAGATAGACCAAGAGCCCCGCCACACCCTGCGTCCGGCCGCGCCACCCCGGCCAGACCCTGCCGCGCCAAACCAAAAGCAGCGCCAGCATGGCAGCCCCTGCGGCCAGGCGCACCACGGCAAAGACCACCGGATCAATCCGCCCCGCCCCCACCGCCATGCGGTTCAGCACCGAATTGGCCGCAAAAGCCAGCATCGTCAGGCATGTCAACAAGACCAACCGCAAATGCTTCTCCCCAACCGCGCCCCTTCAGATGACCGGCAAACAGATGACCGACAAGCAGATCAATGGCAAGAAAAAGGGCGCCCCGACGGGACGCCCTTTCCTACCACACTTATGTGGCAGTTTACATCATGCCGTCCATGCCGCCCATGCCGCCCATGCCGCCGCCGCCACCGCCGCCAGCCGACTTGGGCTCGGGACGATCCGCGATCATGGCTTCGGTGGTGATCAAAAGGCCCGCAACCGACGATGCGTCCTCCAGAGCGATCCGAACAACCTTGGCCGGGTCGATCACGCCGAACTTGAACATGTCGCCATATTCTTCGGTCTGCGCGTTGAAGCCAAAGGACTTGTCCTTCGACTCGCGCACTTTGCCGGCAACCACGGCGCCATCAACACCCGCGTTCTGCGCGATCTGGCGCAGCGGCGCTTCCAGGGCACGGCGGATGATGGCAATGCCAGCGTCCTGATCCGAGTTCACGCCCTTCAGCCCGTTCAGCGACGACGCCGCCTGCATCAGCGCCACGCCACCACCGACAACGATGCCTTCTTGCACGGCCGCACGGGTCGCGTTCAAAGCGTCGTCAACGCGATCCTTGCGCTCTTTCACTTCGATCTCGGTCATGCCGCCGACCTTGATCACCGCAACGCCGCCAGCCAGTTTGGCCACGCGCTCTTGCAGCTTTTCCTTGTCGTAATCCGACGTGGTGTCTTCGATCTGCTGACGGATCTGGGCCACACGGGCTTCAATCTCGGCCTTGACGCCCGAACCATCGATGATGGTCGTGTTGTCTTTGGTGATCGAGACCTTCTTGGCACGGCCAAGCATGTCCAGCGTGACGCTTTCCAGCTTCATGCCCAGATCTTCCGAGATGACCTGGCCGCCGGTCAGAACAGCGATGTCCTGCAGCATGGCCTTGCGGCGATCACCAAAGCCCGGGGCCTTGACGGCAGCGATCTTCAACCCGCCGCGCAGCTTGTTGACGACCAGCGTGGCCAAAGCCTCGCCTTCCACGTCTTCCGAGATGATCAGCAGCGGCTTTTGCGACTGAATCACGGCTTCCAGCAGCGGAACCATCGGCTGCAGCGAACCCAGCTTCTTTTCGTGCAGCAGGATCAGCACGTCTTCCAGATCGGCTACCATCTTGTCGGCGTTGGTCACGAAATAGGGCGACAGGTAGCCGCGGTCGAACTGCATGCCTTCGACGACTTCGGTTTCCGTTTCCAGACCCTTGTTTTCCTCGACGGTGATCACGCCTTCATTGCCGACTTTCTGCATCGCGTCCGCAATCTGGCGGCCGATTTCAGTTTCGCCATTGGCCGAGATCGTGCCAACCTGGGCAACTTCAGCCTGGTCCTTGACCGGGCGTGCAGCGGCCTTGATCGCCGCGACTACTTTGGCGGTTGCCATGTCGATGCCGCGCTTCAGGTCCATCGGGTTCATGCCGGCAGCGACGGCTTTCATGCCGTCCTTGACAATCGCCTGGGCCAGAACGGTGGCGGTGGTGGTGCCGTCGCCCGCTTCGTCATTGGTGCGAGAGGCAACCTCTTTCACCATTTGGGCGCCCATGTTCTCGAACTTGTCGGACAGTTCGATTTCCTTGGCAACCGTCACACCGTCCTTGGTGATGCGGGGTGCTCCGAACGACTTGTCGAGGATGACATTGCGGCCTTTCGGGCCCAAAGTCACTTTGACAGCGTCGGCCAGGATATTGACGCCGCGCAGCAAACGGTCGCGGGCATCGCCTTCAAAACGTACGTCTTTAGCAGCCATTTGTTTAGCTCCTTGAATGCGTTATGGGGTGGGACAGGCTCAGGCGAACACGCCGAGAATGTCGCTTTCCTTCATGATCAGCAGGTCTTCGCCGTCCAGCTTGATCTCGGTGCCCGACCATTTGCCGAACAGGATCTTGTCGCCAGCCTTGACGGACGGCGCGATCAGCTCGCCCGAATCCTTGCGGGCACCCGGACCGACCGAAACGACCAGGCCCTCGGCGGGCTTTTCCTTGGCGGTATCGGGGATGATCAGCCCGCCCTTGGTCTTGTCTTCGCCTTCGATGCGACGCACCAATACGCGGTCATGCAGTGGGGAAAATTTCATCTGGTAACACTCCCTTGGGTTTCCAGGTTGGATTGAATTAGCACTCACACCAGGCGAGTGCTAACGGCGCTGAGTTAGGCGCAGTGCGCGGGTGAGTCAACACCCTTGTCCGCATAAATCGTCGCCTTGCGCGGGCTGTTGCGCCAGCCTGCCCTGACACCAGACCCGAGGCCGCCGCAGAAACCCTGACCCGACAACGCACCCGCCGTTCGGTTTCTTACCCTGTCGCGGATGCTTTCGCCCAAGCGATGAGTTGCCGTTGCCCCAAGTGTCGCCGCTCCGCCAAGTCGGCGTGGTCGCCCCGGAATGGCGGGCGCGCTTGCCTTTGCCGGGGCCGTGCCGTGGAT
>JAYSWK010000431.1:0-3743 GCA_043718085.1 Rhodobacterales bacterium | reverse complement strand
CGAAACACTGGCCCATATCGCCGCAGTGGCCCGCCAGATGGGCCACCCCGCCGCCCTGCGGCTTGGTCCGGGGCAGCCAGCGGGCCAGACGCGCCGGCTGGGTGTCGTGCTGCACAAGCAGGGTCAGGAATTCTACAAGGCCTTTGCCGCCGAATTGCACCGTGCCGTGGCCGATGCGGGCGTGGCGCAAGACAGCCTGGTGCTGGAGTTTTCCGCTTCGCAGTCGCCCTCGGAAATGGCCCGGGTCTTGCGCCACATGGCCGGGCGCTGCGACGTCCTGGCGGCGACCGCGGTCAACCATCCCGAGGTGACCGCCGCCGTGGCCGAGCTGTGCGACCAAGGCATGACGGTATTTTCCCTGTTGTCCGAATTCGCGCCGAGTCAGGTGGCCGGATATCTGGGTCTGGACAATTTCAAGGTCGGGCGCACGGCCGCCTGGATGATTGAAAAGGCCGCAACCGGGCCTGGAACCCTTGCCATCTTTGTCGGCGGGGCGCGCTGGCATGGCCATGACCTGCGTGATCAGGGTTTTCGCAGCTATCTGCGCGAAAGGGCCGCCCCCCTGACAATATTGGAGACGATCATCAATCTTGAGACACGCCAGCTGACCTTCGAAGCGGTCACGACGCTGTTGCAGCGCCGTCCCGATCTGCGGGGCATTTACGTGGCCGGTGGCGGAATGGAGGGCGCAATTGCCGCGCTGCGCGACGCCAAGGCCGAGGGAAAGGTCGCCCTGATCGTGTCTGCCCTGACACCCGAATCGCGGCGCGGCTTGCGCGGTGGGCAGGTGACCATGGTGATCGACACGCCGCTGGAAAAGCTGTGCCGCGAACTGGTCGCCCGGATGCGCAACGTGGCGCCCGGCAGCCCGGTCAAGGACCAGCCCCCGCTGTTCTTGCCGCCCGACCTGCATCTGCGCGAATCAGTCTAGGCTTTCGCGCTGCTATTTCGGCAAGCGGGGCACGGTCCCTCGTGTGCGCGCGCGCGAACACCGCGCATCACGCGGTCTAGATTTCCTTTTGTGGGCCGCACGACCTTCCTGGCGGGCATGGTCCGCTTTTGGAATTTTCAGTTGAAAAAGCCACAGAATAGAATATCAATTCCATATCGTGTCCCGTGAAGATCCGGACCCGGCTGGAGATTGTCTGCCGATGCTGCCTTTTGCCTTGAACCACATGACTGCGCCGCGCCTGGGGTGGGAGGCCTTTCTTGAGCTTGCCAAATCGCTGGGATCGGTCGGAGTCGAGTTTCGCAATGACCTTTCGGGCCCGCTTTTCGATGGGGAAGATCCGGCAATTGTCGGGGCTGATGTTCGGGCGCGCGGGCTTCGGTTTCTGGCCCTGGCCGAGGTCAAGATGTTCAACGACTGGTCCGAGGCCAAGCGCGGCGAGGCCGATGCGCTGATGAAGATTGCGGTGGCGGCAGGGGCCGAGGCGATCAGCCTGATCCCGCGCAATGATGGCGTTGCGACCGACCGCAAAGACAGCTTCCGCGTGACCGAACTGGCGCTGCGCGAGTTGCTGCCGATGCTGAAGGCGCATGGTCTGAAAGCCATGGTCGAACCCTTGGGTTTTGCTGTTTGTTCGTTGCGTTACAAGGATGTGCTGGCCGAAGTGATCGACGCCGTTGGCGGGCGCGGCACCTATTTCATGGTTCACGACACCTTCCACCATGCGCTGGCCGGTTTTGGCCCGATCTATCCTGATCTGACCGGGATCGTGCATGTCTCGGGCGTCAAGGACGCGATTTATCTGGATGACATGCGCGATCCGCACCGTGTCCTGGTCGATGCCGATGATATGCTGGGCAATGTGGCGCAGATTCGCGCGCTGATGGCAGCGGGTTACGCGGGCCCGATCTCTTATGAACCCTTTGCACGCAGCGTGCATGAATTGAGCAACCCGAAGGCGGCCCTGGCCGCATCAATGGAATTCATCGCCAGGGGAGTGACCGCCTGAGCGGCCTGTCCTGACGTGCGAATACCGCCCTAGCGGGGCGGTCCGGTGGGAGAGACAGGTGTGCCGGACACCTTCAGCGGAGGAACGAACATGAAAAAGACCCTGATTATTGCTGGTTTTGCCGCCCTTATGGGAACCAGCGTGTTGGCAGATGGCATCGGCGTTTCGATGGCCAAATTCGATGACAACTTCCTGACCGTTCTGCGCAACGGGATCCAAACCTATGCCGATGCCAATGGCATTTCGGTGCAGATCGAGGATGCCGGCAATGATGTGGCCAAGCAACTTGACCAGATCAACAACTTCATCGCCTCCGGCGTGACCGCGATCGTGGTCAATCCGGTCGATACCTCGGCCACGCAAGCCATGTCGGACGCCGCTGCCGCCGCTGGCGTGCCGCTGGTCTATGTGAACCGCCAGCCGATCAACGTCGACACCCTGCCCGACAACCAGGCTTTCGTGGCGTCGAACGAGGTTGACTCGGGCACGCTGGAAACGCTGGAGGTTTGCCGTCTGCTGAAGGAAGCCGGCAAGACCGAAGCCCAGATCTATGTCATGATGGGCGAATTGTCGAACCAAGCCGCCGTGCAGCGCACCGCCGACATCCATGACGTGATGGCTTCGGGCAATTGCGGTGTGACCTTGAACATCATCGACGAGCAGACCGCCAACTGGTCGCGCGACGAAGCGCAGAACATGATGACCAACTGGATGTCGACCGGCGCACCGTTTGACGCGGTCATTGCCAACAACGACGAAATGGCGATCGGTGCCATTCAGGCGCTGAAAGCGGGCGGCGTCGACATGGCAACCGTCATCGTTGGTGGCGTTGATGCGACCCAGGACGCTCTGGCAGCGATGCAGGCAGGCGATCTGGACGCCACCGTGTTCCAGGACGCGGCTGGCCAGGGGTCGGGCGCGCTGACCGCAGCGGTTGCCTTGGCCAAAGGCGAAGCTGTCGATCAGAAAGTCTATATCCCGTTCCTGCTGGTGACCCCGGCGAATGTGGCTGACTTTGTCGCCAAGAACTAAGTCGCCCATACGGTGACTTGAAAGGGCGGCGCGGCACCGTGCCGCCCTTTTTCTCTTGCCCGTCGTCGAGGTCGGGCAGAGATTATGACCATCACGACGACAGGGGGAAACGATGGCGCAGACAGGTTCCGGACTTGGCGGTCTGAAATACGACCCTTCCAAGCGGGCGCGACCGCCTGAACTGAACGTGTTCATGGCCCTGATCGGCATCGTCGCCATGTTCGAGGTTTTGGGCTGGCTGATCCTTGGGGACAGCTTCCTGTTCAACACCCGCGACAATGTCGATACCCTGTTCAACAACCAGCGCCTGCAGGTCATCATCCTGCAAGTGTCCATCGTTGGCATCATCGCACTTGGTGTGACCCAGGTCATTATCACCGGGGGCATTGATCTTTCGTCCGGCTCGATCGTCGGGGCGACGGCGATGATCACCATGAGTTTCGCCCAGACCTTGCTGGTCAATGGCAATCCCAACCCCAAGGCGATCTTCGGGCCGGCATGGATGGACCTGCCGGTGATGGTGCCGGTGCTGGTCGGCCTTGGCTGCGGCCTGATTGCGGGCATCGTCAACGGATCGCTTATCGCCTACACCCGCATCCCGCCCTTCATTGCGACCCTTGGCATGATGGTGTCGGCGCGGGGCTTTTCCAAGTGGTGGTCCAACGGCAACCCGATCTCTTTTCCCACCGAAGGCTATGCCGCCATCGGCAAGGGCCTGAATCCCGTGCTGATTTTCGTGGGTCTTGCGATCCT
>JAYSWK010000044.1:0-6115 GCA_043718085.1 Rhodobacterales bacterium | reverse complement strand
CCACGATCAGCACGCCTTCATCCCGCAAGGGCGCCAGGGCCCGGCCAAGGGCAAAATGCGCCTGGGGTGAATAGCCGTGCTGCAGCGAGACCTGAAAGATCGGCACATCGGCCTTGGGATACATGACATAGGCCGGCGCGAAGGTGCCATGGTCAAAGCCTTGGCCCGGGTCCAGATGGGTGGGCAATCCGGCGGCCGCGATCAGGTCTGCGGCGCGCTGTGCCAGCGCAGGTGCGCCGGGGGCGGGATAGACGATCTTGTAGGTTTCGGGCGGGAAGCCGCCGTAATCATATACCATGCCGGGATTGGCCGCCGACATCACGGCAAAATCCGGCTGCTCCCAATGGCCCGAAATCATGCAGATGGCTTTGGGGGTCACGCCGATTTCGGCCGACATGCGTCCAAGCGACTCCTCGAGCGGGGCCAGCATCTGGCGCATGTTGGGCAGCCAGGGCCAGGGCCCGCCGCCATGCGAGATGAAATAAGTGGGAAATCTGGACATGTAGCCTCCTGACAAGTTCTTGCGCCGGAATGATGCCTGTTCAGGGTCATGGCAACGGGCGCTGCGGGACAGTCACTGTGCAAGGGTGAACAGGGGAATGCCTAAAATCCAATGCAATTTTTGCATGATGCAAACACATGATGTAAACAATTGTTAGAGATTTTTACGACAAGCTCATCCTCGGGTCGGGGCAAACTCGGAGTGGAATGATGCTGATTGGCGGACATACTCAGGCGGGGCCCCTGACCCTTTTGCGGCCCATCCTGCGGGCCGAGGCTGGCGCACAGGGCGCAGAGGGCGCCACGGCTGGCGTTGCGGGCGGATGGGGGCACGGACACCATCATGGGGACCGGATCGGCCCCTCTGACGCGGACCAGGAGGCACGGTTGCAAGGGCGGATGAACAGGCTGGCCGCGATGCTGCAAAAGCTGACCGAACAGAACCCTGATGCGCAGGGCGCAAGCTATGCGGCGATTGTCACAGGTGCGCGGGGCGGGGCTTTTGCGGTGTCTTCGACGCCCTCGGCGCAAGGGGTGCCGGGCGACACGCTGATCCTGCAAGCGCAGACGATCGGCGATGGCACAACCAGCGGCGGGGATGATCAGGTCGCGCTGCAGGGCACCTCGGTCAGCGGCATTTATACGGGCGGGGGTTCGGATTCCGTTGCGATCGTGGCAAGCTACGTGTCTGGCATCCATACCGATGGGGTGGGGCCGGAGACTGGGCAAGCGCCCGACGCGGCACTGGCACCGCCGAATGCCCTGCCGAATGCACCCTTGCCCGATGAGATCGACACAAGTGGTTCGGCCGCGTCCCCGGTGGGCGGGGCCAGCGCGGTTGTGGCGGGCAATGACGCTTTGTCGGTTGCCGCTTATCTGATCCGCGACATCACAACCGGGGACGGGGATGATGCCCTGGCCCTGGCGGGCCGGATCGTGGCCAATGTCGATGCCGGGGCGGGAAATGACGCGGTGGCGATCCGTGCCAAGGTGGTCACCGGTATCACGGGCGGAGCGGGCGATGATGCCATTGCGGTCGATGCGGGTGTCGGCGTGGCCGGGGTCGGCAATGCAGCCACGTGGTTTGCCGTGGCGGCAGACCCCGTGACGGCCAGCACCGGATCGGCCATTGCGCAGGCCGATGCTGTCGCGGCGGCCAGGGCCTATGCCGATGTGGATGGCGGCGCGGGCAATGACGTGATGTCGGTGCGCACGGCCTCGGTTCTTGCTGTGGCCGGGGGGGCGGGCAATGACACGATCAACGCCGTGGGCGGCACAATTTCGCTGGTCTATGGGGCAGGCGACGGGAAAGACACAGTGAATGTGGCTGCCGGTGCCCAGATCGTGCTGCAAATCTCGCCAGGGGCGGGGCCCTATACGGTGGAATTCGGCGACGACATCATGACGGTCAAGATGGGCGAAGGCTCGGTCACGTTCAACGGGATCGGTGCGGGCACTTTGGGCATCAAGATGGGCGGCGCCGGGATGGCCTTGGTGACGCGACCCGGGGCGAGCCTGAACCAGACCCTGTAGCGGGGCGGGGCCCAAGTGGCAATTCAGATGTGCCGTTTGGGCACGACGGCCCTTTGTGGCAGGGTCGCGGGCCTGATCCGGCGGGCAATTGTCCGAGTGGGCCCGTGGTTGGGCTTTGGTGACTGGCGGGACCACCGGGGCCGGTTTTCACCACGCCCGCCCAGGGGGACTGTGGGGCGCGGCAGCGGCGCGGACTGACCCGGCCACGCGCGGGGGAGGCGGCTTCTTGATCGCCCGGGGGGACAGGTCCTGCCGCCAAATTGCCTGAAGTTTGCCCAAATCAACCCTTAAAGCGGGATGGGTTTGCATAGAATCGGAAAACGCTGCCTCTCGCATGCGCTCGAACGCGTTTCCCGATGGGGTTTGTTTCCATGAAAACCCATCCCGCTCTAAGGCCGGGACCCGGGTGGGCAAAGGGGTGATCGGCATGACTGTTGCAACGGATTACACATCCATCCTTTACGCGGCAGACGGACAGCCGGACATCGCCTGGAACGGGATCACCAACGCCGGGGCGCCGGTGATTGTCACCTATTCCTTTGTCGAGGGGGTCGATCTGGCGGTCTGGGAGGCAAACTCCGGCTACACCAATGACGGCTATACCAGCTTTACCGAAGCGCAGCGCGCCAATTTCCGGGACGCCTTGGCGCTTTACGAGGCCGCGGCCGGCATTCGCTTTGTCGAAGTGGCCAGCGGCGAGGCCATGATCAATGCCATCAACACATCCGGCTCTGGCTGGGGTGGTTGGGCGAACACGGCCTATTCGACCGACTATTACACCGGAGAAGGCGAGCTGGTCGTCGACAATTCCGGCAATTACGATGAGGGCAGCTATGGGTTCCAGACCATTTTGCATGAGTTGGGCCACGCCATGGGGCTGGAGCATCCGTGGGAGGGCGGCATCACGCTGGACCCCGCGATTGATGATCAATGGCACACGGTGATGACCTACAACAATTCATGGCCCTACACCGATCATCTGGGCACATTGGATGTCGCCGCGATGCAGGTGCAATATGGGGCGGCGGCGGCGGCAGCGGGATGGGTGTTAAGCTTTGCCGCAGGCATTCTGACAGTCACGGGCACGGTTGCGGCCGACAATATCCTGGGCGTCGCCGGGGCCAATCGGCTGAACGGCGAAGGCGGGGCGGACAGTCTGCACGGGCGTCAGGCGGATGATACGTTGAAAGGCGGCGTGGGCGACGACGGGCTGTGGGGCAATGTCGGCAGCGACAAGCTTTTTGGCGAAGCTGGCAATGATGCGCTTTATGGCTTTGAAACCGCGGCCGGCTGGGCCGATGGACGCGATTCGCTTTATGGTGGCGACGGGCGCGACACGCTGACCGGGGGCAGCGGCGATGACCTGCTGCTTGGCGGCAAGGGGCGTGACGTGCTGAACGGGCGCGACAGTGCCGACGTGATGCATGGCGGCGCGGGCGGTGACCGGCTTTATGGCGGTGCGGTGGGCGGGTCCTGGGGCGATCAGATCATGTATGGCGACACCGGCAATGACGCGCTGAACGGCGGCAATGGCAGTGACCAGCTTTATGGCGGCACGCAGAATGACACGCTGAACGGCGGTGCGGGATGGGATTCGCTGTACGGCGGCGATAGTGACGACTTGATGCAGGCCGGCGGCGGTTCCACGGTCGACCATTTCACCGGGGGTGCCGGGGCGGATGTCTTTCAATTCGACGCCGCCGATGGTGGGTCGCAGATGTATCTGACCGATTTCACCCGCGGTGCGGACAAGATCGATCTGAGCGACCTGGGCGTGACATATGCTGATGTCAGCAAATCGGGAGCCTGGCTGCAAATCGGCACTTTGTGGATCAATACGACTGTCACGGCCCAGGTCACGGCCAGCGATTTCGTGTTTTGAGCGGGTGGCGGGGTGAACCCCGCCCTACACCCCTTGCCCTTGGGGATGCGCCTCGTCCATAGTTGCGCATCACTTCGTGACAGGGAGTTCACAAAATGAAGATCGCTGCTGCTATCGCCGGGCTGGCCTTGCTGGCCGGAACTTCTGCTTTCGCCCAAGGTCTGCCGGATCTGGGGGGCAAGGAAATCGTCATCGTGACGGAGAACGCCTATCCGCCGCTGCAGTTTTTGGA
The DNA here is from genome assembly GCA_043718085.1 of Rhodobacterales bacterium. Classification (GTDB taxonomy): domain Bacteria; phylum Pseudomonadota; class Alphaproteobacteria; order Rhodobacterales; family Rhodobacteraceae; genus Stagnihabitans. Next base: position 1,967 of record JAYSWK010000044.1, on the reverse strand, counting down.
CAAGGACGGCAACCAGATCGGCTGGGAATATGACGCCATTGCCGAACTGTCCAAGCGGATGAACTTTACGGTGAAATACGAGAACATCTCGTGGGACGCGATGATCCCGGCCGTGTCGGAAAGCCAATATGACATGGGCATGACCGGCATCACGATCCGCGACGACCGCAAGGAAAAGGTCGATTTCAGCGACCCCTACATGCGGTCGGAAATGGTCATGTTGGTCAAGGGCGATGAAAGCCGCTTTACCGATGCCAAGACCTTTGCGGCCAATGCCGACCTGTTGATCGCAGCCCAGCCCGGCACGACGCCGTTCTACACGGCAGTCTACGAGATTCTGGACGGCAACGAGGCCAACCCGCGCATCAAGCTGTTTGAAACCTTTGGGGCCACGGTCGAGGCGCTGAAGGCGGGCGACGTCGATCTGGTGCTGACCGATGGCACGGCGGGGGCGGGGTATGTCGAAGCCTCGAACGGCGCCCTGAAGATCGTGGGCGAGAAGTTGGGGGTCGAGGATTTCGGCTTCATTTTCCCGAAAGGATCGGATCTGGTTGCGCAGATGAACGCAGGTATTGCCGCGTTGCAGGCCGATGGCACGATCGACGCGCTGAACAAGACCTGGTTTCTTGACTACAAGATGGGCCAATGACGGGTCCGGCCCTGCCTTCGGGCGGGGCCGTTTTTCATGAAGTCTGAAGGCCAAGATGATTTTCCCTGGTGGCTGATCCTGCTGGTCGGGATCGGCCTTTGGCTGTTTTACGAGGTCTGGGCGAACCAGATCTATGCCGATGTTCTGGGGACCTTGGCCAAGGGGATCTGGATCACCATTGTCGTGACGCTGATCGCCTATGCCGGGGCCTGTTCCATTGGCCTGGGCCTGGCGGTGGCGGGTCTGTCGCGTTGGCGGGTCGCGCGGCAGGTGGCGCGGTTCTATATCGAGGTGATGCGGGGCATTCCGATCATCGTTCTGCTATTGTATGTGGCGTTCGCTGCGGCCCCTGCCCTGGTTGTGGCGGTGAATGTCGTGCTGGATCTGGCGGGGGTCGAGCCGTGGAAGACCCGCGATTTCCCGCTGATCGCACGGGCGGTCATTGCGCTGACGCTGGCCTATTCGGCATTTCTGGCCGAGATTTTTCGGGCGGGCCTTCTGTCGGTGGAAAAGGGTCAGATCGAGGCGGCCAAGGCTTTGGGCCTTTCGGGATGGCAGCGGTTCCGGCTGGTGGTGTTTCCGCAGGCCTTTCGGGTGATCCTGCCGCCTTTGGGCAATGATTTCGTGGCGATGGTCAAGGACAGCTCGCTGGTGTCGGTTCTGGGGGTGTCGGACATCACGCAACTGGGCAAGGTGACGGCGGCTGGCAATTTTCGCTATTTCGAGACGTATAATGTGGTGGCGCTGGTCTATCTGACGATGACCATCGGGTTGAGCCTGGCGCTGCGACGGTTTGAGGCGCGGCTGAGGCGGCGGGAAGAATAGGGTGAAGAGCGGGGGGCCAGCCCCGCCAGCCATTGGTTCTCGGACCAATGGCGAACCAAAGGCTGGCCCCCGGGATATTTGTGGACAGATGATGAGGGTAAGATGAGCAATCCGTTGTTGGGCGACTGGACCGGGCCGTTTGAATTGCCACCGTTTGCGGTGATCAGGGACGAGGATTACGCCCCGGCCTTTGAGGCGGCGCTGGCCGAGGCGCGGGCCAATGTGGCGACGATTGCGGATCAGGCGGCACCTGCGACCTTTGCCAACACGGTCGAGGCGCTGGAGATGTCCGAGCGTGGGTTGTCGCGGGTGGCGGGGGTTTTCTTCAACGTCACGGGGGCCGACAGCAATGCGGCGCGCGAGGCTTTGGAGGTGGAACTGGCGCCGAAGCTGAGCGCCTTTGCCTCGGAGGTGACCAACAACAAGGCGTTGTTCGGGCGGATCGAGGCGCTTTGGCAGGGGCGCGCGGCACTGGGGCTGGAGGCCGAGCAGG
>JAYSWK010000430.1:0-3752 GCA_043718085.1 Rhodobacterales bacterium | reverse complement strand
GGTTTGCAAAAGTTCAAGCTGGTTGGCCGAAGTGATTGCCATGGTCGTATCCCCGCTTAGTGTTTGATTGTCTCGGCAGCGTCGTCTTCATCGCTTTCAGAGGTCTGGATTTCGTCAAACTGTGATTCGTCGATTGTGCCAGAGGCCTTTTTCTGGCGCAGCATTTCGCTGATCAGTTCATCCGTCAGGATCAGCTTGGCATCGGCCAGCCAGTCGAACTGCAGGCCGATGACAACAGCTTCGCCCGCCTCTTCGATCTGGATCAGCACTTCCTCGCCCTCGACCCCGCCCAGGGTTCCCTTGAAACGCCGGCGTCCATCGACCAGTTCCGAGGTTTCGATCCGGGCTTCCCAGCCCTTCCACATCTCGAAATCCTTCAGGCGCGTCAGGGGCCGGTCGATGCCGGGACTGGACACTTCAAGGATGAAGTTTTCCTCGATCGGATCTTCCACATCCAGAATGGCCGAGACGGCAATGGATATTTCACCGCAATCATCCACCTCGATGCCGCCCTCGGGTCGGTCGGCCATGATCTGCAAGGTGCGGGTATTGCCGCCCATCAGCCGGATGCGCACCAGTTCGAATCCCATGCCTTCAATGACAGGGGTGACGATATCGGCCAGGCGACGATCCATGGCGGTTTTGGCGATCAGATCAGACAAGGGCATCCTCGGAAAATGAAAAACGGGCCCACAGGCCCGCCGTGCGTCTCGGTAGCTTCAGGTTTGGACCCTCAAGCAGCTGTTGAAGGGGATATAGGCCGGAACGGGCCTGGATGCAAGAAGGATGATGAGAACAGCGCCAGTGAGGGTGTTTTGGTTAACGCGTGGTTGACGTTTTTTCCAACCATCTGAAATAGTTCAACTTCACGAAGCGTCCAGATCTGGACGCCCGCGCAGCCCATCCATCACCCTGACAAGCGCCTGCGAAATGCCGGGTTCCGACAGGGCGTGGCCGGCCATCGGGGTCAGGTGCAATTGGGCCTTTTGCCAGGCTTGCGCCAGCCTCCAGGCCGAAATCGGTGGGCAGATCATGTCCAACCGACCCTGCACGATGTCGGCGGAAATATGGGTGATGCGGGAAAGTTCGCGCAGGATCCAGCCGTCGCAGTCCAGAAATCCCGCGTTCCGGAAATAGTGGTTTTCCAGTCGGGCAAAGGCGCGGGCATAGTCGGCCGGCCCCTCGCCCGTGATCCCGTCATGCGACACCGAGGCCAGCGCGTTTTCCCAGTTCGACCAGACACGGCCCAGGCTTCTTTCCTCGGCCAGATCGCCCGAAAACAGCCGCTTGTGATAGGCGTCGATCAAGTCGCCGCGCTCGGAGGCGGGTATGGGCGCCACAAAATTCTGCCAAAGGTCGGGAAAGAACGCCCCGGCCCCGCCGCCATAGAACCAGTCAAGCTCGGCTTTCATCATCAGAAACACGCCGCGCAGAACCAGATGGGCGGCGCGGGTCGGGTGAGTGATGGCATAAATCAACGCCAGCGTGGCACCCCAGGAACCGCCGAACAGGATGAACTGTTCGATCCCCAGCACCTGCCGGATCGCTTCGATGTCGCAAACCAGGTCCCAGGTCGTGTTGTGATCGACCGAGGCATGGGGGCGCGAACGGCCGCAGCCGCGCTGATCAAACAGGATGACGCGATAGGTCGCCGGATCGAAATAGCGCCGCATTGCCGGTGAACAGCCACCCCCCGGCCCGCCGTGCAGCACCAGAACCGGCACGCCTTGGGGATTGCCGCATTGTTCGACATAGATGCGATGGCCCTGGCCCACGTCCAAGACCCGCTGATCGAAGGGCTCGATAGGCGGGTAAAGATAGTCGGATGCGCGTTTTGGGCCTGATCTCTGCTCCATTCGCCCTGTATAACCGTCAAAGGCTTGACTGAAACTGAAATCGAAGGACGATCCCCATGCAGACCACGATCGACCCGGCCGAAGTTGCGAAATTCGAGGCGATGGCGGCGGAATGGTGGGACCCAAATGGCAAGTTCCGCCCGCTGCACCTGATGAATCCCTGCCGTCTGGACTATATCACGCGGCAAATCGCAGCCGAGTATTCGCGCGATCTGAAGGCCCCTAACCCCTTCAAAGGCCTGCGGATTCTGGACATCGGCTGCGGTGGCGGGCTTTTGTCGGAACCCATGGCGCGGCTGCGGGCCGATGTCGTGGGGGCGGATGCCGCGCCGCGCAACATTCCGGTGGCCCAACTTCACGCCCAGGCGGCGGGGTTGGTGATCGACTATCGTCACACCACGGCCGAGGATCTGGCCGCTGCGGGCGAGCAGTTTGACGTCGTCTTGAACATGGAAGTGGTTGAACATGTGGCCGACCCATTGGCCTATCTGACGGCCTGCCATGACCTGCTGAAACCGCAGGGGATCATGATCTGCTCGACCCTGAACCGGAACGCGAAAAGCTTTGTGATGGCGATTGTGGGGGCCGAATGGGTGATGCGCTGGCTGCCAAAGGGCACGCATGACTGGAACAAGTTCATCACGCCGGACGAGTTGCATGGCCTGATCGAACGCGCCGGGCTGACACAACTGGACCGCAAGGGCATGGTGTTCAACCCGGTCAGCTGGCGCTGGTCCCTGTCGGCAAGGGATTTGTCGGTGAATTACGTCACAACCAGCGTGCGGGGTGGTAACGCTTGAATTTCATTGGATATTTTTGTATTTAACGAAAGATTGCCGACCTACAAACCATCTACATTGCCTCTACAAAGCCTCTACATCTTTTTCCAGGCTCGCCCCCCGCCAAAAGGCGAAGGGCATTAACCAAGTGCTGCGAATCACAGGCTGATGCGGTCGGTCTCGGCGAGTTCGGCGGCGGTGAAGCCCATGTTCCCCAGCACACCCAGACAATCCACGATCTGCGACGGCCGCGAAGCCCCGATCAGGGCCGAGGTGGTCCCGCCGTTGCGCAACACCCAAGCCAGGGCCATTTGCGGCAGGGTCTGGCCACGGGTCTGCGCCAGGGCGTTCAGCGCGCGGACCTTGGTCAGAACCGCCTCGGTAATCTGCGACGCTTTCAGGAAATGGCCCACGGCGGCGCGGCTGTCCGAGGGAACGCCGTCCAGGTATTTCGTGGTCAGAACCCCCTGCGCCAATGGCAGGAAGGGGATGCAGCCGATGCCCAGCTCGCGCAAAGTGTCCTTCAGCCCGTCCTTCTCGATCCAGCGGTCAAGGATATTGTAGCTGGGCTGATGGATCACACAGGGCGTGCCAAGATCGCGCAGGATGGCGGCGGCGCGTCGCGTCTGTTCGGCATTGTAACTGGAAATGCCGACATAGAGCGCCCGGCCGGACCGCACGATGTAATCCAGCGCGCCCATGGTTTCCTCCAGCGGCGTGTCGGGGTCGAAGCGGTGCGAATAGAAAATGTCGAAGTAATCCAGACCCGTGCGTTTCAGGCTTTGGTCGCACGAGGCGACCATGTATTTCCGGCTGCCCCATTCGCCATAGGGCCCGCCCCACATCTCGTACCCGGCTTTCGACGAGATGATCAGCTCATCGCGGAAATCGCGGAAATCGGTGCGCAGGATCTCGCCAAACGCCTCTTCGGCGGAACCGGGCGGCGGGCCATAGTTGTTGGCGAGGTCAAAGTGCGTGATGCCCAAATCAAAGGCGCGGCGCAGCATGGCGCGACTATTTTCCAATATGTCTACACCACCGAAGTTGTGCCACAGCCCCAATGAAATTATCGGAAGTTGCAAGCCGCTGCGCCCACTGCGGCGGTACATCATCGACT
>JAYSWK010000429.1:0-3767 GCA_043718085.1 Rhodobacterales bacterium | reverse complement strand
GACGCGCGGCGGTTGAGACGCGGCTGCCGGGTCTGCGTGCGGATTGGGGCCTGGATTTCGTCGTGGTCAATGGCGAAAATGCAACCTCAGGCGTCGGGCTGTCACCGGAACATGCCAAAGCCCTGCTGGCGGCGGGGGCCGATTGCCTGACACTGGGCGATCATGCCTTTGACCAGAAGGACATGCTGTCGTTCATCGAGAAAGAACCACGGATAATCCGGCCATTGAACTATGCCAAGACCGCCCCCGGCAAGGGCGCACGGCTGTTCGAGGCGAAAGGCGGGCGCAAGGTGCTGGTGGCGCAGGCCTTGGGGCAGGTGTTCATGAAGCGGGCCTTTGATGATCCGTTTTCCGCCATCGACGCGGTGCTGCGCAGCCATCCTCTGGGCGGTCTGGCGCAGGCGATCATCGTCGATATGCATTGCGAAGCCACCAGCGAAAAGATGGGCATGGGCCATTGGTGCGATGGCCGCGCCAGTCTGGTGGTGGGTACCCACACCCATATCCCCACGGCGGATGCGCAAATTCTGGGCGGCGGCACCGCTTATCAGTCGGATGCGGGCATGTGTGGCGATTACAATTCGGTGATCGGCATGGACAAGCTGGAACCGATGCGCCGCTTTGTCACCGGTATGGGTAAGGACCGGTTTACGCCTGCGGATGGCGAAGCGACCCTTTCGGGCACTTACGTTGAAACCGACGACCGGACCGGTCTTGCCACCAAGGTGCGGATGGTGCGGCTTGGCGGGCGGCTCGAACAGGCGCAGCCTTGAGAGAGCGCTGGCGCTATGTCGGTATTCTTGGGCTTCTGGGCATTGGTTGGGGGGCCACACAACCCTTGGGCAAGATCGCCACGTCAACCGGATATGGAAATTTCGGGCTGATATTCTGGCAGGCCATCATCGGTGTTCTGGTGCTGGGCATAACGTTGATGTTGCGCCGCAAGAGCGTTCCATTGAACCGCCGATCCTTGGGCTTTGCCACTATCGTGGCGCTGATTGGCACGATCATTCCGAATTCGACCTTCTATATATCGGTGTCCCATCTGCCAGCGGGCATCATGTCGATCCTGATTTCTACCATACCCCTGATATCCTTTCCGATCGCGTTGATGCTGGGCATGGACCAGTTCGGTGGGCGCAGGCTACTTGGGATTGTTTGCGGATTGATCGGGGTGGCGCTGATCGCCTTGCCTGAAGCCAGCCTGGGGCCGGGGATGGCGGCCTGGTTGCCGGTGGCGATGATCGGGCCGCTTTTCTACGCGATCGAGGGCAATTTCGTCGCAAGATGGGGAACGGCCGGGCTGGACGCGATGCAGGCAATGTTTTTGGCGTCACTCGTCGCGGCTGCGGTTGATCTGCCTTTGGTTTTGCTGACCGGCCAGTGGATCAGTCCTTTGCCGCCCTATGGATGGCCGGAACTGGCACTTATCTTGTCGTCCTCGCTGCATGCGCTGCTGTACACGGGCTATGTATGGCTGGCGTCGCGGGCGGGGGCGGTCTTTGCGGCGCAAACCGGCTATATTGTCACCGGATCCGGCGTGTTCTGGGCGATGCTGATATTGGGCGAGCGGTTCAGCCAATGGGTCTGGTTGGCGCTGATTGTATTGTTGATAGGCCTTGCTTTGGTAACGCCACGCGCACGCAAAGCCGCTTCCGTTTGAAACGCCTGAATAATCGTGTATCTCAGCCGAGAGCCACTCTGGGGAGAGATGATGCTGGGATTTGAATTGTCGCAGACGGCGCAGGCCTTTGTGGCGCTGGCCATTCTGGTGGGCATGCTGGTGATGTTCATCCGCGAGGACTACCCGGTCGAGGTTGTGGCGATATGCGGGGCGGTGGTGATGCTGCTGCTTGGCATCCTGCCGGTTGACAGCGCGATGGACGTATTGTCGAACAACGCGCCATGGACGATTGCCTTGATGTTCATCATCGTCGGCGCGCTGGTGCGCACCGGCACGCTGGACTGGGTCACACAACTCGCCTCGCACCATGGCGAAGGCCGACCGGCGCTGACCATCTGCGTTCTGGCCGTCGGCATTGTGACGCTTTCGGCATTCGTCAACAACACGCCGATTGTCGTCGTTTTCCTGCCGGTTTTCATCCAGCTTTCGAAGCAATTCAAGGTGGCGCCGTCGAAGCTGCTGATCCCGCTGAGCTATCTGTCGATCATGGGTGGCACCGTCACCCTGATCGGCACCTCGACCAACCTTGTCGTCGACGGGGTGGCGCGGTCGGCGGGGCTTAAGCCTTTCACGATCTTTGAAATCACTCCGGTCGGAATTCCCATTGCGATTGCAGGGCTGTTGTATTTGGGGTTGTTCGGCAACCGGCTGCTGCCCAGCCGCGAGTCGATGAGCACGCTGCTGAGCGACCGATCAAAGATGAAGTTCTTTACCGAGGTTGCGGTGCCGGAAGGCTCGGCGCTGGTTGGCAAGGCGCTTGAGTCCGTCGATATTTTCAAGCGTGGCAATGTGCGCGTCGTCGATGTGCTGCGCGGCGATGCTTCGTTGCGGCGCGATCTTGCCTCGGTGACGCTGGAACCCGGCGACCGTGTGGTGTTGCGCACGCCGATGTCGGAAGTTCTGGGGCTGCAAAGCCACAAGGATCTGAAACTGGTGGACAAGCTGAGTTCGGTTCAGACCAGCACGGTCGAGGTTCTGATCTCGCCGGGGTGTCATATGATCGGCCGCTCGCTTGGCTCGATGCGATTGCGCCGCCGGTATGGGGTCTATCCGCTGGCGGTGCATCGGCGCAACCAGAACATCGGTCGCCAACTTGACGATCTGGTCGTGCATGTCGGCGATACGCTACTGCTGGAAGGGGCGATGACCGACATCCAGCGGCTGGCGGTGGATATGGAGATGGTTGACATTTCGCACCCTACCGAACGCGCCTTCCGCCGCAGTCATGCGCCGATCGTCATCGCGGTGCTGGTGGGCGTCATCACGGTTTCGGCGATGGATATCGCCCCGATCGAGATACTGGCCTTTATCGGCGTTGCCGTAGTTCTGCTGACTCGATGCATAGACGCGGACGAGGCGTTTTCGTCCATCGACGGTCGGCTTCTGGCGATGCTGTTCGGGATGATCGCGGTTGGCAAAGGGCTGGAGCATTCCGGGGCGGTCGAGATGATGGTGGGCGGGGCCTCGCCCTTTCTTGTCGGGCTGCCGCCGTATCTTCTGATCTTTGCGGTCTATGCGCTGACCTCGTTCCTGACCGAGTTGTTGTCGAACAATGCCGTGGCGGTGGTTGTCACTCCGGTGGCCATCGGCCTTGCGCAAAGCCTGGGTGTCGATCCGCGTCCTTTGCTGATCGCGGTGATGCTGGGCGCGTCTTTTGGTTTTGCGACGCCGATCGGCTATCAGTGCAACCTGCTGGTTTACGGCCCCGGCGGCTATACGTTCGGCGATTTTCTCAGGATCGGGGTGCCACTGAATATCCTCATGGGGGTGGTGGCCAGCATCGTGATCCCACTGGTTTATGGGCTGTAAGCCGGGATTGCGGGCAGACCTTGCGGGCCGACCTTGCGCTGACATATAGAGGCGCGAGATCGAAGACTGAACCGACGGAGAAGGTCATGGCAGGCCATTCAAAATGGGCCAACATCCAGCATCGCAAGGGGCGGCAGGACAAGCTGCGCTCCAAGCTGTTCTCGAAGCTGGCAAAGGAAATCACCGTGGCTGCCAAGATGGGCGACCCCGATGTTGACAAGAACCCGCGTCTGCGGCTGGCGGTGAAGGCGGCGAAAGCCGTGTCCTGCCCGAA